>JAGAYB010000234.1 GCA_017940705.1 Selenomonas sp.
CTCCATTGCTTAGATAAAGATGATACGCATCATTTATATCTCCACCAGATATTTCCGCCTTATCTGTTATGTAAACATCTTCGCCATATAGCTGACGGATTACATCTGCCAATTCCATATACAACCGCTCCATATCTATTGATCTTATTGCCATTCTACAGCTAAATCATACGAATATCCTCGATAAGAAATATTACTCCGATTGTAGACAAATAGCAAGCACGCTCAATTTCTATGTATGGTGACGTGTTGATTAGGCTGGAAAAGGGCTGCTGCGCGTAATACACGTGCAGCAGCCCTTTTCTGTATGTCCGCCATGGAGATGATGGCTGAAAGGATTATGATGTATGTGACAGGCAGTATTGTCTGGTACGCAGGAAGTTGATGGCCACGCACAGAGCAGTGGTTGCCAGCATAGCTGGCAGTGTACTGCCAATCGGCAGGTCAGCCAGCATCAGCAGCCGGTACAGAACGAAGCCTGTAAACCAGAGAAGCAGATTATGCCGGGAAAAAGCTGTTTGCTCGTAATGTTTGCCGATGATGAAGTAATCTGTAAGCTGAATGGCAATCATAGGGGCAAAAACCGAGCCGATGAAATACAGGAATTCTGTAAAATCGAGCAGGGGCAGAAATATAGCAGCTGCTGTCCCGCAGAAGGTAACGACTATGGCTGCTTTCTTTTCGTTCAGTCTGGCGGCTAGTGATTTGCCGGATACGCCGGCAGAATAAGCATCCAAATAGGTCGTGGTCACGGTAGACAGGAGAATAATCAAAAGTCCGGCTATCCCCAGCCCGGATTTTGCCATCACCTGTGCAATGTCGTTTTCGCCAAAGGTCAGGGCTGCGCTCAGCCCGATGATATACATCCAGCAGCTGACCAGACCGTAGACGATAGTGCTTACGGCTGTGGCCCTGTCAGGATTAGCGGCTTTCCGGGTGTAGTCGCTGATGAGCGGCAGCCAGGAAAGGGGCATGGCAATGGATAATTCCAAAGCCAGAGCAAAGTTGAGTGGTTCTTTAGGCAAGGTCGTGCTGTCTGCCCACAGTGTATTGCTGAGAAAGAGCGTCATCAGCAGCAGAGTGCCCATGGCAGCAGCGTTCAGCCTGCCCAGATTTTTGCGTCCTATGGCAATCCAGAGCATAATCAAAAGACCGGAAAGCAGGCACCATGAGCGATGTCCAATACCCAGTAAAGTGTCAGCCGCAAGTGCCCCTTCGTAAATCATAATGCCTGTCCAGCCCAGGAGCTGGACGATGTTCAGCAAGGCAAAGATGCGCCCTCCGTTTCGGCCAAAGCTCAGCTTGGCGGTTTCCATAGCACTTTTGCCTGTCCTGCCGCCGATTATGCCGGCGCCAAAGAGCAGAGCGCAGCCGATAATATGCCCCAGTAATATGGCGGTAATGCCCTGCGTAAGTCCTAAAGGGGCAAAGTAGGTTCCCGTCTGCATCTCGGCAATGGAAAGTGCCGCGCCAAACCAAATCAAACCGTTTTCCCAGAGTGATGTTCCTTTTGTCAAAGCCAACAAATCAATTCCACCTTTCCTCAATAAACAAAAAGCAGGAGATACCGTAAGCATCTCCTGCAATAAAACCCTCAGTATGACTTCCTACGGCGGCATTACCCGCATCAGGTAAAAGGGTCGAAGTTCGATTACTTCCTCTCAGCCTGCTTTACAAGCTCCCCTGTTTTGATGTTTTGTAAAATCTATTCTTTAGTATAGCGTAAATTGGCAGAATCGACAAATCTTTTTATGGATTTTTTATACAGCTGCTAAAGCTGTGGAATGCGTATATGGCAACTTTTGTATTATTTTTCAGCTGACGAATAATCGGCAAATTGATATAATAAGGAAGTGTATTAAGTGCAGTCTGCGCCAGCTGAGCTTGCTTTACGTAAGCTCTATAGCAAACTGTGTTTGAGGAACGATGAAGGATAAGATGGAATATGCATGATATATGGAACCCATGGCATGGCTGCATAAAAGTAAGTCCGGGGTGTGCTAACTGCTATATGTATTTTCTGGACAAACAAAGAGGCCGAAACGGCGCGGCGATTTATCGGACAGACAATTTTAATTATCCGTTGCAAAAAGACCGCCTGGGCAGTTATAAAATCAAAAGCGGCGAGCTGATACGCGTCTGCATGACCTCGGATTTCTTTTTGGCAGAGGCGGACAAGTGGCGTGATGACGCATGGGAAGTTATCCGTCAGCGGCCGGATGTCGTGTTTTACCTCTTAACCAAACGCCCTGAACGAGTGTCTGCCTGTTTGCCCACAGGCTGGGGGCAGGGCTGGGAAAATGTATGGTTCAACGTGACTTGCGAGAATCAGCAAATGGCGGATAAACGGCTGCCGTTTTTGCAGGAACTGCCGTTTAAGCATAAGGGCGTCATGTGCGCACCGCTTATTGGCCCGGTTTCCTTGCAGCCGTATTTGCGGGCAGGTTTTATCGAGCAGGTGATTTGCGGCGGTGAAAATTATGGCGGTGTCCGTCCGTGTAATTACGATTGGATATTGGCCTTGCATGCGGAATGTCAGGATGCTGACGTGTCCTTTTCCTTTATTGAAACCGGCTCGGATTTTGTCAAGGATGGAAAACATTATCATCTAAAAAGCAAGCAGAAACAGGCAGAGCAGGCTTTTCTGGCGGGGCTAAATTTTCGTGGGAAACAGCAGCCGTTTATGCTGCGTTATGCTATTGGCCTGCCTGTACCAGAGGAGGAACGCTTCCACCCCCAATATGACGGCCCCCATTGTCATGCCTGCGGCAGCCGCTTGATTTGCAATGGCTGCAGCCATTGCGGAAAATGCCAGCAAAGCGTTAATATGGATGTTTAACATACTTATATACAGGGCAAAGACCTTCAGCACTGGCTGCGATTAAGGTCTTTGCTGAAAAGCATTAGTGGGAGGCAAACAGATGGTAACTTGTGAATATGGCAATCCCCATGCGGTTATAACGCTCGTTCAGCCCGTGGATGACCATGATATGGCAGGCATTGAGGCTGAAGTGTCGGAAATTCAAAGGCTGTCCGGCAAAGAATTCCGCTTATTGGCGGTTAAGGTGGAAAGCTGGAATCGTGATTTATCCCCGTGGCCTGCCCCGGCGGTCTTTGGGAAGGATGATTTTGGCGATGGTGCAGAAGCGATGCTTTCTGAAATATTGAAGCTGTGCCAGGACGAGAGCAAGGTTTATTACCTTGGGGGCTATTCGCTGGCAGCGCTGTTCGCCCTTTGGGGCGCTTATCAGACCAATAAATTTGCCGGCATTGCAGCGGCCTCACCATCCATGTGGTTCCCAGGATTTGTTGATTATATGAAAAGCAATACGATTAAATGCGCCAACGTATACCTCAGCCTTGGCGATAAGGAAGAAAAGACCAAAAATGTGGTTATGGCCGGCGTGGGTGACTGCATCCGGGATGGATATGCATGGCTGAAGAGGCAGGATATTAACTGTACGCTGGAATGGAATACAGGCGGGCACTTTAAGGAGCCGGAGATGAGGACAGCCAAAGCCTTTGCGTGGCTGTTATAGTCTTGTCAGGGACGATAAGGAAATCACGGCGCATTACGGAGATATCGTGCTATACTCGGCAATAAAATCGTTATTTTCTACGGGGAAAATTCGTGGGCTTATACGCGCCTTGGTCACATAAACTTGTCACAGCAGGAAATGACGGAATTGCTTTCCCAGGGTGATGTCAGCATTACGTTTGCGGAAAAATGATGCATCGTGGAAAGAATATAGGGAAGGAAGCGTATTTGTGTGAATTTTTCCTTGGCTCATTTAGCAATAATGGGCATGACGATTGGTTTGGTTTTAGCAGGGGGCCTTTATGCGGCAAGGTCTGTAAACTCAGCCGAAGGGTTCAGCCTTGGCGGCCGTTCTGCAGGTATACCGATGATTGCTGGCAGTATTGCCGGAACTTGTGTTGGCGGAGGGGCAACGGTAGGAACAGCCCAGCTGGCTGGTTCAATCGGTTTGTCAGCAGTATGGTTTACTATTGGCGTAGGCCTGTCGCTGCTGATTATGGGGCTTATTTATGCGCGTCCGCTAAGATACACGGGGCTTGAAACGATATCACAGTATTTGGTGGAAAACTATGGTAAAGGAGCTGGACGTTTTACAAGTTTTGCTACATCCTTGGGCATTTTGTTTAGCGCCGTTGCCAGTACATTGCCGGGGATTGGCTTGCTGGCAGCCTTAACAGGACTTTCTTATGCGGTATCGGCAGGCATATTGCTGCTGTTAGTGCTTTTGTATGCTTTTTTTGGTGGGATGAAAACCGCCTCTGTCGGTGGTATTTTGAAGATGCTCATCCTGTTCGTGACTTTGTTTGCTTTGGGAAGTATAGCATGGCAGGGGCTTATGAACATGCCGGAACTGCTGGAAGATAAACCAGCTGGATTTTTGAGTATCTGGGGTATCAGCAAAGGAGCCATTTTGAATAATCTTGCCTCTATAATTGTCGGTATGATTTGTACGCAAACGTATATACAGGCAATATTTTCGGCGGCAACACCGCGAACTGCCGCTATAGGCCTTATCTTGGCGGCTATGGTAGCTATCCCTATCGGCCTGCCGTGTGCAGTTATGGGAATTTATATGCAAATTTTACATCCAGAAATTCCGGCTATGCTGGCCTTACCTGCTTATCTGCTGCAATATGCATCTCCGCTTATTGGTGGTGCAGCACTAGGCGGTATAGTTCTGGGAATAATTGGTTCTATTGCTGGTTTATCTTTGGGCGTAGGAACGATGGTGGCACGAGATATGCTGGAGCAGCTTCTGAAAATACAGTCAGAACAGGGAAAATTAACCTTGATGCGCTTATCTGTTGTAGCTGCGATACTAATTGCCATGCTGATAGCTATAACTCATAAGGATTCCCAAATCCTGTTTTGGAATTACCTTTCTATGGCGCTTAGAGGCTGTGGTATATTTATACCACTCACATTGGCCATCTTTAAGCCTCGCGCAATTTCGCCGCAATGGGCACTTGCATCCATGGTGTTGTCGCTTGGTGCGTCAATAGTTGCAGGATGGGTTCATACGGCTATGTCACCAATCTTTGTTGGCTTAGGTGTAAGCCTTGTTGTGGTGGTTATGGGGATGGATAAATTCACCGGTCAGCCGTGAATAAACAGATACTTGGAATGTACTAATACAGTATTCTCTCTCTTTCTCTTTTATAATGAGAAAGAGAGAAAGAGAGGGGAGTATAATGGCCCCATGGATTTAGACCAGTGTTTGAAATTTTAAGCGCGCATGATATAATAACCGAACAATATGGAGGTCATAATCATGCTAAGAAAAAAGTACACTGCTGAATTCAAGACTAAGGTCATCCTCTCGATACTACAAGGTGACAAAGAGTTTAACGAGATATGTGCCGAGCACAACCTTAACCCCAGCATGGTCAGAAAATGGAAGCAGGACTTCCTGCAAAA
>JAGAYB010000235.1 GCA_017940705.1 Selenomonas sp.
TAAGGATTCCGAAAAGACCATCAAAGATGTACTCGGCGATGTAAAAGTTACCGAATTCACCCGCTTCCAGCTGGGCGAAGGCATCGAAAAGAAGCAGGACGACTTCGCTGCCGAAGTTGCTGCACAGCTGAAGTAATTAAAAAAAGTAAAACTTTACGGCGGATAGCACAAAACTTTTGTGTTATCCGCTATTTTCATGTATAATATACTAAGTGTGAGTAAGAAGCAGGTACAGTGATGCCTGAATGGAGGGTATTAGTTTTGGAAACAGCGAAATATAAACGTGTTGTCTTGAAGCTTTCGGGTGAGTCCCTGGCAGGTGAACAGGGCTTTGGTATCAATCCGCCCATTGTGGAAGATATTGCCAAGCAGATTAAGACTATCCGTGAACATGGCGTAGATGTGGCCGTGGTTGTCGGCGGCGGCAATATTTGGCGTGGTCTTGCCGGTTCGGCCAAGGGCATGGATCGTGCGCAGGCTGACTACATGGGCATGATGGCTACGGTGATGAATGCTCTGGCCTTGCAGGACGCTTTGGAAAAGATGGACGTGGATACGCGTGTGCAGACGGCTATCGAAATGCGTCAGGTCGCTGAACTCTATATCCGCCGCAAAGCCATTCGTCATATGGAAAAAGGACGTGTGGTTATCTTTGGTGCAGGTACGGGTAATCCGTATTTTTCCACGGATACTACGGCAGCCCTGCGAGCTGCAGAAATTGAGGCCGATGTAATCCTGATGGCCAAGAAGGGCACGGACGGTATCTACGATTCCGACCCCAATAAGAATCCTAATGCCAAGAAGTTTGACGAACTCACTTATCTGGAAATTATCAGCAAGGGCCTGCAGGTTATGGATACCACAGCCACCAGCCTTTGCATGGACAATAAGATTCCTCTTGTTGTCTTTAATATTGATGACCATGAAAACATCGTGCGTGCTGCTTTGGGTGAAGAGATTGGCACCACGGTAGGAGGTAATAAATAATGGTAAAAGAAATCCTGTCTACACATGAAGAGCGTATGCAGAAATCTATTGAAGCATTGAAGCGTGAATTTGCATCCCTGCGCGCAGGCCGTGCTACGCCTTCCCTTTTGGATAAGGTAACGGTTGATTACTATGGCACGCCTACTCCGGTAAATCAGATTGCCAAGGTGGCTGTACCGGAACCGCGCATGATTATGATTCAGCCCTATGAAAAGACCATGCTTCACGAAATCGAAGTGGCAATTATGAAGTCTGATTTGGGCTTGTCACCGAATTCTGATGGTACGGCTATCAGACTGGCCATCCCGGCACTTACGCAGGAGCGCCGTCAGGAACTGGTGAAGACTGTTAATAAAAAGGCAGAAGAAGCCAAGGTCGCTATCCGCAATATCCGCCGTGATGGCAATGATGCGGTGAAAAAATTGGAAAAGGCCAAGGAAATCACTGAGGATGAATCCAAGAAAGCACAGGAATCTGTCCAAAAATTGGCTGACAAGTACGTTAAAGTGGTGGATACTACTCGTGCTGCCAAAGAAAAGGAAGTTATGGAAGTCTGATGATACCCGATATCATCGCCCTGCCCTGGGAAGAGGGAGAAAAAATTCTTCAAGGGGCACATATCGAATATACAATCGAGATTGCGAAATCTGTCAGGGATTTTTTCCCTGTGGATAGTTCCAGAATGTATGTTATTCGTCAGCGTGAGGCAGGGGGGAAACTCTGCGTAACGCTGGCGGCCAAACAAATGCCTGTAAAGGAGGTGTAATAAAAATGGCATACAAAATTGGTGAGGATTGCATTTCTTGCGGTTCCTGCGCTGCTACTTGCCCGGTTGAGGCTATTAGCGAAGGGGCAGAGCATTATGAAATCGACCCGGATAAGTGCGTAGAGTGCGGCGCTTGCGCTGCCGGCTGCCCGGTATCTGCTATCGAGGCTCCCTGACGCTATACAGGCCCCCTCGGGTGAGCTTCGCCTGCAGGGGGCTTGTTTGCTTTTATGATGTATTTCCTTGTGAGGGATTTTTATATGTTAAAGAAGATATTGGGAAAAGCGGTCACTACGCTGGCTGGGCGTGATGATTTTGCGATTCCCCAGCAGGATTCGCCCTTGTTTGCCGGATTGGACTGGGAAAAACTTCCCCGGCATGTGGCTGTAATCATGGATGGCAATGGCCGTTGGGCCAAAGGACAGGGGATGATTCGGACTGCTGGACATTCAGCCGGGGTCAAGACCCTGAAAAATATTTTAAAGACCGCCATAGGCTTAAAACTTGATGCCTTGACGGTGTATGCTTTTTCCACGGAAAATTGGAAACGCCCGGAAACGGAAGTCAATTTTTTGATGAATCTTTTTTCAGAGTATCTGAAAAATGAATTGCAGGAAATGCATGCGGATAATGTGCAGATTCATTTTCTGGGCAGGCTGGACGGTCTGCCGGAAGCTCTGCAGCAGCAGATGCGTGAGGCAGAAGCCTTGATGAAGGACAATACCGGCGTGAAATTTAATGTAGCCACTAACTACGGCGGTCAGGATGAGATAATAAGAGCCGTGCAGAGTCTGGCTGCCAGAGCTGCTAATGGCGAGGTAAATCCTCAGGATATTGATGAGGAGATGTTTGAGGCAAGTCTGGACACGGCGGGCAATTTGCCGGTGGATTTGGTTATTCGTACCAGCGGTGATATGCGTTTGTCTAATTTCCTGCTGTGGCAGGCGGCTTATGCCGAATTTTATTTTACCGATGTGAACTGGCCGGAATTTTCCCCGGAGTGTTTCGTGGACGCTATGCGGGATTTTGCCAGCCGTGACCGCCGGTTTGGCGGCCTGACCAATAAATAATGGGAGCGTTGCTTTTTGTTAGTTAGAATTATAACGGGAATTATCGGCATAGCTGCTGCGGCTTTTGTCATTCAGACAGGGGGCGAGGTGTTTGCCGGTGTTACCCTTTTACTGATGTTTTTGGCATGGTTTGAATGTGCCCGGGCGTTTTCTGAACGTGGCATTGGATTGGCGCTGTTTACAGGTTTTTTGACTTTGGGGCTCATGTGGTACGCTGCCTGGCAGAAGCCGGAGTTTTTGCCGCTGGCCTGTCCATTCATCGTGATGGTTACACTGCTGGAAAGCGTACTGATGCGTGGCTCTACCAATATCATGGAGGCATTGGCTTCCGGGGCCGGGATTATCTATATCGGCTTTCCCTTTGTCTGTCTGCTGCAGCTTCGCGGTATGCTGCCGGAGACTGTGTTTGCGACAGATATAGGCAGTTTTACCTTTGGCTGTGTCTTTGTCTGGATTATGTTCATCGGCACATGGGCCAGCGATACCTTTGCCTATTTCACAGGGACGGCTATCGGGCGTCACAGGCTATGTCCAACCATTAGTCCTAATAAGACGGTGGAGGGCTTTATGGGTTCTCTGGTCGGGACTACGGCTGCTGTGGCAGGTCTGGGGTACTATCTGGGGCTGCCCTTGCAGGAGATGGCGGTGCTGGGGCTTTTGATTGCTGTACTGGCTACTTTGGGTGATTTGGTGGAATCTGTGGCCAAGCGTTATGTGGGCATTAAGGATTCCGGCAGCATTATCCCCGGTCATGGCGGTGTATGGGACAGATTCGACAGCGTGCTGTTTACGGCACCGTTGGTTTATTATTTTGTGCAGTTTGTAAACTTATTGGGCAAATGAGGAGGGCAGCGGATGAAAAATATAGCAGTGCTGGGCTCGACAGGTTCTATCGGAACGCAGACTTTGGAAGTGGTGCGCCGTAATCCCGGGCTTTTTCATATTGCCGTGCTGGCTGCCAATTCCAGTGATGAATTGTTTGAAAAACAGATTCGTGAGTTTGAGCCGGAGCTGGCTGTTTTGGCTGACGAAGCGGCTTATCAGCGGTTAAAAAGCCGTTATAGCGGCAGGACGCAGCTGGCTGGCGGACGGCAGGCGTTTATTGAGGCGGCGGCCTTTGATTCCGTGGACACGGTAGTTACTTCCATGATGGGCTTTGCCGGTCTGGAACCCACGATGAAGGCTCTGGATGCCAAAAAGAACATCGCTCTGGCCAATAAGGAAACCCTCGTGGTGGCCGGTGAAATCGTTACACGCCGGGCCAGGGAGCAGGGCGTAAAGATTCTCCCCGTTGACAGTGAGCACTGCGCCTTTTTCCAGTGTTTGCAGGGCGAGAAAACGGCGTCAATTGAAAAACTTCTGCTGACCTGTTCCGGCGGACCTTTCCGTGGCAAGCAAAGAGCGGAGCTGGTGGGGGCAACCAAGGAACAGGTTCTGGCACATCCTACATGGAATATGGGGCAGAAGATTACCGTTGACTCTGCCAGCCTGGTCAACAAGGGGCTGGAAGTCATTGAGGCCAAATGGCTCTATGATGTGAGCTATGACAAGATTCAGGTGGTAGTACATCCCCAGAGTATCGTGCATTCCATGGTGCAGTTCCGGGATGGAGCCGTGATTGCCCAGTTGGGCTCTACGGATATGAAACTGCCTATTCAGTATGCTTTGACCTATCCTGACCGTGTGCAGTCAGATTTTGACAGGCTCGATTTCTGGCAGATGAAGGATTTGACCTTTGAGCAACCTGATACGGACACTTTCAAGGGCTTGAAGTTTGCCTATGAGGCCGGTGACATGGGGGGCAGTATGCCCTGTGTGTTCAACGCGGCCAATGAAGTGGCGGTGGGGGCTTTCCTCAGGGATGAAATCAAGTTTCTCGATATTTATGATATCATCGAGGAAACCATGCTGAAACGTGAGTGCATTATGGAACCTACGCTTGAGGAACTCTTTGCGGAAGATGCCTGGGCACGCAGCTTTGCCCGTGAACTTTTGCAGAAAAGATAAAGGGACGGTGACACTATGGTACTAACTATTGCCGCAGCCGTTTTTGTTTTTGGGCTGCTGGTGCTGGTGCATGAATTAGGACATTTTATTACTGCCAAGCTGACGGGGATGCGAGTGGATGAATTTGCCATCGGCTTTGGCCCGAAGCTGCTTAGCTTTACTTACGGTGAAACCGTTTATTCCCTTAGGGCGGTGCCCCTGGGGGGCTTTAATGATATCGCCGGTATGGATCCCACCAACAATGAAGCCGGCAGCCGCGGTTATTGTGAAAAACCGGTGTTGTCGCGGATGATTGTTATATTGGCAGGTTCTGTCATGAATTTTATTCTGCCGGTCGTTATTTTCTTTGGTATTTTTCTGTTTGCCGGTGTCAGCACGCCCAATCCGGAGCCTGTCTTTGGCACGGTAATTGCCGGTAAGGCTGCTGACCAGGCCGGGCTTAGGGCTGGTGACCGTATCATCAGTATTGATGGCAGGGAAATTTCCACATGGACGGAATTTGTGGATAATATCAAGGATAACGAAGGTACAGCGGTAGCGGTGGTGGCTCAGCGCGACGGGGAAATTTTTACCACCTCGATGACGCCGGCCTATGATGCTCAGGCAAAGCGGGCCATGGTGGGCGTTATGAGTTCTGTGGACACCCGTTATCCCGGGGTATTTGAGTCCATCGGTCTGGCTGTCAATAAGACAGCTGTTATCATCGGCATGATGCTGGAAGCTCTGGGGCAAATCCTGATGAAACTTTCCGGTTCTGAACTGGCAGGCCCTATCGGTGTAGCGCAGATGGCCGGAGAGGTAGCGCAGATGGGATTTGTTCCCCTGCTTAATTTTGCGGCGTTCCTGAGCCTTAATCTGGGAATCGTAAATTTGTTCCCGATTCCGGCGCTGGATGGCGGTCATTTTGTTACCCTGTGTGTGGAGGCTGTGCGCGGCAAACCTATGAGCCCGAAGGCTATGGAATACACCCAGAAGGTGGGTATTGTGCTGCTCATTCTGCTGATGGTGCTGGCCACGAAAAACGACATCGTGCGTGTCTTTACGGGAGGCTAATGTAAATGTTTGAACGAAAGATTACCCGGCAGATTCATATTGGCAAGGTGGCTATTGGCGGCGGTGCACCTATTTCCGTTCAGTCTATGTGCAATACCAGAACCACGGATACGGCGGCAACCGTAGCCCAGATAAAGGCATTGCAAAATGCCGGCTGTGATATCGTCCGGGTGGCTGTGCCTGATATGGAAGCGGCTAAAAACTTAGGCAGCATAATCAAAGAAATAAATATTCCTTTGGTCGCTGATATTCATTTTGATTATAAGCTGGCGCTGGAAGCCATTGAGCAGGGTATTTCTGCCCTGCGCCTGAACCCCGGCAATATCGGTGGA
>JAGAYB010000236.1 GCA_017940705.1 Selenomonas sp.
GGCTCCCTCCCCGATGGGATAAATCCCCTGCAGGCCTTCTGCCAGCAGGCTGTCACGTTCCCGGCGTATGCGGCAGGGCGCTGACGAACGGGCTTCAACACCTGTCAGCACCGCCCCGGGATTGGCAAAACCTTTTATCTTACCATCAAAATACGGCAGTGCTCCCTCCAGCGTCTTCGTGATGAATTCCGGCAGACATTTGTGCAGGTCGGCGGTTTTCACGCCCGGCTGATATGTCGGCACCGTCAAAAACTGCCGGGAACCACAGGTACCATTCAGGAAATCACCGACCGTCTGCACCGGGGCAGAGTAATTACATCCACCCAGCTCAAAGGCCAGCTGTTCCAGCTTATCCTGCAAAGCCATCCCGGCCAGCACCTCCTGACCGAAGTCAGCAGGACCCACCTGTACCAGCAAGGCACTGTTGGCTGTTCCCGAGTCGCGCCGGTAATTGCTCATGCCGTTGGTACAGACATGTCCCTGCAAGGAGGTTGCCGCCACTACCTGACCGCCGGGACACATACAGAAGGAATACGCCCCCCGTCCCGTCTGCGGGTCTTTATACGTCAGGGCATAATCTGCCACGGGCAGCAGCGGATTGCCGGCATCGTCGCCATACTGAGCCCTGTCAATAAATTCCTGCGGATGCTCGATACGCACCCCCATGGCAAAGGGCTTGGCTTCCATTTTCAGCCCCTTGGACAGCAGCAGGCGATAAGTGTCCCGGGCCGAATGACCGATGCCAAAAAATACATTATCGCAGGGCACACGCTCCTCACCATTGACCAGCAAAGCCTGTATATGCCCATTGGCTATTTCCATATCCGTTACCTGAGCATTGAAGCGCACCTCACCCCCCAGACGGATTATTTCCTGACGAATGTTTTTCACCACGCCGCGCAACAAATCTGTACCGATATGAGGTTTATGCAGATAGCGGATTTCTGCCGGCGCTCCGGCTGCGATAAAGGCCTCCAAAACGTCCTGAATGTGTATATCGCTGATTCTGGTGGTGAGCTTGCCATCGGAAAAAGTGCCTGCGCCGCCCTCGCCAAATTGAACATTGGAGCGTTCGTCCAGTGTCCCTGTCTGCCAAAACCTTTCAATAGCCGCCTGCCGGCTGTCCACATCACCGCCCCGTTCCAGCACCAATGGCTGCCAGCCGGCTTTAGCCAGAGTCAGAGCCGCA
Source organism: Selenomonas sp. (assembly GCA_017940705.1). The sequence continues at coordinate 1,190 of JAGAYB010000236.1, forward strand.
AACATACCAGCCGGGCCAAAGCCTACGACCACAGGCCGCATATCGCCAGAAGACCGTTGGCGCAGCTGCGGTTCCTGACGTTTTACCGCCTTGACCTGCTCCAGATTCTTATCCCTGCGGAGCTTTTTTAATACATCCTTTTCCGGCATATTGAGCTTAACATCCAGCATGTAAACAAACTGCACCGGCGCTCCGTGATAACGCCGCGCATCCACTGCCTTACGCACAATTACCACCTCAGTAACTGCCTGAGGTGGTAATTGCAAGCGTCTGGCTGCAAGCTGCACAAGTGACCGCTTTTCCGTAAAGGGCACCTGCATATTCTTTATTCTAATCACTTGTAACCTTCACTCCATGTATAAACTTTTATTGCTTTCCTTATTTTTGACCACGATGTGTACCAATACATCATGATTGGTAACCGTAACCCCCGGCGGCAAAGCCAGCTTAACTGTTTTATCGGTATTTTCCAGCACATCGGCCAAAGAAATCTTTTCCGTGTTGACGGTATCCAGCTTTGAGATTATATTCTCCGCTCCGGCAATTTCTATCTGCAATGGGTTGGGCTTTATACTCACCAGCGCCAAACTATTCGGCAGGTCATTATCCGTCACGGGACGGATGGACACGATTTTCTTCGTCAGGCCTCTGGCCATCTGCACTGCCACATACATAGTCGAAGGCTGTATCGTAACGCCCTGCACCTCACGGCCATCGTTGTTGATAGCCGTCAACGGCACCTGCAGGGCAAAATCAGCATCGTTCTTGCTGGTCAGTCCCACATAACCGATAACGCGTTCCACCTCATTTACCGCCCGTGAAGGCCCTTCGACCACCACTTCCGCACTGGCCTGACTGACCTTGGCCACCGTCACGCCCGCTGCCGGCGAACCGTTTACGTTTATATCTGCCCGAACCTTGCGGCGTACAATGGGGTCTAACTCCACATCCACGCTTTCCGGCTGCACATCCAGCAGTTCAAAGCCCTGAGGCATTTCTACCCTGACCTTATAGGTGCCTTTGCCGTTCTTGGCATCCTGCAAATCCACATGCGCCAGAAAATTCTTGTCACTATTGGCGGCAAACAGGGAGCGCGCTCCCCTTACCGTAATTTTTATGGTATCTGTGTTCTGCGTGACCTTATAGCCTTCCGGCACGTTAATCAGCTGCACCTGAGCATTAAAGGAACCTTCAATCGCCGGGTTCTGGTCATTCATCACATAGCCCCAAAGAATCACTGCTACCAAAACAGCAACAATCTTGGCGGCTAGGTTATGCTGTACGAGGTTGCGAAGTCTTTCAATCATACCTTACCCCTCCAGCTCCGCACCATATCCTTAATGCCAGTTTTCGGTGCTTCAAAGGCCGGCATCAACAGTTCCTGCAAATACTCAGGACTCAGATGGCGCATGATATGTCCATTTTCAGCAATAGAAATCGTGCCGGTTTCTTCACTGACCACCACAATCAGGGCATCACATTGTTCCGACAGGCCGATAGCCGCCCGGTGACGGGTGCCAAGCTCCGTGGACAGGCGTCTGTTTTCCGTCAAAGGCAGCAGACAGCCTGCGGCAACCAGACGGTTGCCGCGGATAACGCTGGCCCCGTCATGCAGCGGCGTATTGACGATAAACACATTCAGTAGAAATTCCGCCGAAATCAGCCCGTCTATCTGAATGCCGGTATCGCTGACATCATTAAGCCCCATATCGCGTTCAATTACCAGCAAAGCGCCCGTCTTAGTGGCAGACAGCTGCTTTACCGCCTTGGTAATCTCGGTGACTACTTTTTGGGCCTCTTCATCATCAAGGAGGTTAGCCGTTCCGAAAAAGGTTCCCTGCCCTAAATGCTCCAAAGCCCTGCGCAGTTCCGGCTGAAAGACAATCGGCAGCGCCACAAACAGCAGGGTCACGGTCTTTTGCAGCAGCCAGGAAATGACATGCAGGTCAAACCAGCTGCACACCATGGTCACACCCAACAGCACCAATATACCCTTCACCAGGGTAATGGCCCGGGTATCCTGCAACATTTCATATACTTTATATAAAATTACTGCCACAATCAAAATATCCAGCACATCAAACCACCCAATGGTGGACAATATGCCATGAAATTGTGTCGGCAATGTGATATCAATCGGCATATAACAAAACTCCCTAAATAATTGCAGTAATTACTTTCATTATAAAAATATTCGTGTTCCTTGTAAAGAACTCCTTGTTGCAATAAGTAATTTTAATCCTTTTTTCTAAAATTTTTATGAAAAATATTTGTTAAAAAAAGGATTTGTCCCCCAA
>JAGAYB010000033.1 GCA_017940705.1 Selenomonas sp.
CGCTGATTCCGGGGATGTATGAGGTCTTTGCGGCAGCGCGCAAGGCAGGCGCCTTGGGAGCCAGCCTTAGCGGTGCAGGCCCCTGTCTGATGGCTTATACCCTGCAGCGTCACCGTGTGGAAGAAGCCGTTGGTCAGGCTATGCAGGAATGTTTTTTGCGTCATGGCGTAAAGTCTGATATTATGGTATTAGATTTAGACACACGCGGAGCGCATATATTAAATGATAGATGAGATAAAGCCTTCCCGTATGGGGAGGCTTTTGTGAATGTGGCGGTAAAATGACAGAAGATGTATTTGTAAGCAGCCTGCGTCAGGCAGGTGCCAGAGTGTTTATTGTCGGCGGCTGGGTGCGTGATTACCTGCGTCATGTGACGCCGCACGACAAGGATTATCTGGTATGCAATATCATGGAAACAGACTTTCAGCGGATTTTCCCCGCGGCCAGGCGTGTGGGGAAATCTTTTCCCGTTTATCTGGTGACTATTGACGGACAGGCTGTGGAAGTGGCCTTTGCCAGAAAAGAAGTGAAAACGGGACATGGCTACCGGGGCTTTAAGGTGGATTACAGCCGTGACGTGACCTTGGAAGACGATTTGTTCCGCCGGGATACAACGATTAACAGCATAGCAATGGAACTGCCCGGCAGGGAAATTTTCGACCCCTTTAACGGAAAGGCTGATATTGAATCCGCTATCCTGCGTCCGGTGTCAGACCATTTTGCGGAAGACCCTGTCCGCGCTTTGCGGGCTGCCCGGCAGGGGGCGGAATTTGGCTTTAGCCTGTCACCGGAACTTAAGGAGGCCATGCGGAATTGCCGTCTTGAACTGGCAGATGAGCCGTCTGAGCGTTTATGGCAGGAATTACTGCGTGCCTTGGCTGGACCGAAACCATCGGTGTTTTTTAAGGCATTGCAGGAAACGGGGCTTTTGGCTGTAACCTTCCCGGAAATCCACGCGCTTATCGGCAAGACCCAGCCCGAGGCCTTTCATCCCGAAGGCGATGCCTTTGTCCATACGATGCTGGTGGTGGATACGGTGGCGGCAGAAACGGAATCGGTACTTGCCAGATTCTGCGGTCTGGTGCATGACCTGGGGAAGGGGAGAACACCGCAGAAGCTGCTTCCTCACCACTATGGACATGAGGAAACAGGGACAGAAGTGCTGTCCGCCTGGAATAAGCGGATGACTATGCCGAAAAAATTTATGCAGGCAGGTTTGTTTGTCATCCGCCAGCATATGCGCGCTCCCCGGCTGGAAAAACCGGGGAAAATTGTCGATTTACTGCTGGCTGCAGCGGCAGCGCCGCTAACGGTAAGCAACTTTCAGGCGGTGATCAGGGCAGACCATCACAGCCTGCCGCCTTATTTACAGCAGGCGGATAAAATAATCGCCCGTTTGCAGAGCGTAAATGGCCGAAATGCGCCCCAAGGCTTGAAGGGAGCGCAAATCGGCGCATGGGTTCGCGCGGAACAGGCAAAAATATATCAGAGAATGCAAGGTGACTGGAAAAAATGACGAGGCTGCGAAAATACAAAGCCTATATAATTATTTTTGCGCTGACGGTTACGACCATAGGCGGAGCTTTAGGGGCGATACTCTATCAGCAGAATTTGCAGCATGACAGGGAGGCCCGGAATATACAGATGATGGAAACCAGCCGCGTAACGCCGGTATCTTTTTCGCCGATTATCGAGTGGGAAAAAGATATAAACGCGGTATTCTATGAAGTGGAATTTTTTACTTCCCGTCCCCTGTATATAAAGGCGGACAGTGAATCGCCGTCAGCGGATTTTCGTTCCCGGCGCGTATATCAAAACCGCTATAATCCGCCCTTGGAGGATTTTGCCGGTGATGTATTGGGCAGCAAGCCGGTTTACTGGCGTGTCCGATCCATGGATTTTGACGGCAAGCCCCTGACTGCGTTCAGCAAATTGCAGGAATTGTGGACAAGCGCGGATATTCCGCCAATGAATGCGCCTTTGCCGGTGACGGAATATTCCGGGGCAAACGGTCATGTACTGCTTTATCCCGTGTATCACTGGGTACAGCAGGCAAAGGCGAAAAGCTATGAGATAGCCTTGTACGATGATAATCCCGTCAGCAATCCGGCGGCAGCGACGCTGGCTGTCTTGCAGGCTGACATGTCAGAACTCTATGATACTGAACCACGCCCCTACAGCAAGGGCTTTTACTGGCGTGTGCGTTCCTTTGATGAGAATGGTCAGCCGCTTGGAAGCTGGTCAGAGCCCCAGTACTATAGGGCTTCTCCTGAGGACCGCTGGGAAGTCGGTGTGCTGGGTGACAGCATCAGTCATGGCGGCGGTCATTTTTCCTTTGGCCCGGCAGATTTTGAGTTTAGCTATTTAAGTTATTTGTCATTTCCGACGATAAATTTATCCGAGAGCGGTGATACGGCCAAAATGACATTAAACCGTTTTGACCGTGATGTACTGCCGTTTCATCCGCGCTATCTGCTGATTATGACTGGCAGCAACAGCCTGCGCGCAGGCGAAGACCCACAGGGCGTTATTGAATGTTTAAAGGAAATACAGCGGCGCTGTATAGAAAATGACATAAGACCCATACTATTGACTCTCCCGGCAATAAATCCCGACAATATTCAGCATATCTTTCAGGAGGGCACTGCCCCGGACTGGCAGCTGCGTTTTGCGGCGGTAAATGCTTATATCCGTACTCAGGTGCATATTGATACGGCAGCAGCCATCAATTCTCCCGGCGGCCTGCTGCCGACAAAATATGGCCTTGACGGGCTGCATCCCGATGCCTCTGGCAAGAAGCTCATGGGCGAGAGGATAAATGCGGATTGGCCCGGAGTTAAACTGCAGGCGGACAAACTGCTTCTTCAGGATGAGGAGGATTAACGATGAAACTTTTGTGGCTCCGAAGACGTTGGAAAAGAGTACTGCTTAGCACTGTGCTTGTTATATTCTTGATTGCCTTTCTGGTGCTGGAAGTTTTCAGCCGCGGAGCCGCAGGTATCTTTAATCAGGCCATGAATGAGCAGGATATGCTCAGGGGCACTATCATGGCGGAAAAAATCGTGGCCCATATAAACGGGCATGTAAATTTCACCAATCTAAAATGGTATGATAACGATGGGAGGCTGCTGCTGCTGGTGCCTGATGGCAGTTTTAAGGCCCGTCCGTGGGATGTTATCACCGGCAATATAAAGTCAACCACTTTGCAGGAGCTGACCATAAAGAATGCGGAAGTATCCATTCATCTTGACGATGACATGTCAGTGGACTTCATTCGTCAGTCCCCGGAAATGCACAAGGTGAAAGAGCATGATGAGGACTGGCAGATGAAAGTCAGCCTGGCGGGGAAGAGTGAAGAGGAACGCAAACGCATCGGTGAATTCCGCCGGCGAAAACGGGCAGAGAAAATGGCCAGCGATTGGAGCAACTTTGACCGGGAAGAAAAGAAAATCCGTATGAAGCTGCAATTTGAAGACTGTCGTCTGGAGGTATTTTTTAAAGAACGTCATTATCTGCTGTCACGGGTAAACCTGACGGCTGATATAAATACCGATGATGAAATGAAGCTGAATCTGAACACCGGCGCCTTTGGCGGCACAATGATTGGCAATGGCGTGAAATTAAGGGGCACGGTTGATTTTAACGGCACAGATGTGCCTGAGGGGGATTTGCGGCTGGTCTTTATGGAAGTTGACCCGTCATCTCTGGATATGGGAATTAACATTCATGACCGAATGACCTTTGAAAGCCGCCTGCGCGGCCCGTTAAATAATTTCGATGGTGACGGCCGCGTAACCATGAAAGACCTGCATATTCCCGGACTGAGCTTTAAAAATGTCATGGGAAGGCTGGATTATGATGGTGAAAAACTGTATTTTTCCGATGTGGAGGCCGATGTGTATGGCGGCCATCTGAAAGCTGACGGGGTCTATGACCTTGATACGCGTTATTACTGCATACACGGCAAGGGGCGGAATTTGCAGGCCAGCAAGGCTCTGCCGGGAAGTTCCCTGTCCTGCCCTGTGGATTTGGATATAAATCTCTATTCCAAGGGCAGCGGACGGGAAACCACCACCAATGGCAGCTTTACATCCGGCGAAGGTCGCTACAGTATAATTCCGTTCAAACGGATTTCCGGCCGTTTTGACCAAAGCTATCGCGATTTGAAATTTCATGATGTGATTATTGAATTTGCCGGTTTTACGGTGCATACAGAGGGGCTGAGGATTAAGAACAATAAGCTCACCCTTGCCCCGATAAAATTACGGGATATTGACGGCAATTCCCTTGCCACCATTGACCCTTACGAGTAAATGACCTTTCGCCCCTTGCATTTTGTTCCCAAATAGTACAAAATAGAAATACATTCTTTGGGGGAGGTAAGGAGAAACCCATGAAAGTTAATTTACAGGAACTGTCGAAGGCTTTGTCCATGTCTGACATGCATCAGGGGTATATTGATATTGAGAGCGGCAGAGTGATTTTCTTGCAGGATGATTTAGGCGAGGAAGAAGCTCTGAATCATGTTTTTGATATTGAGGAGGACTGGCAGCATTATCTGCCGCTGCCCAACGCTGTTGACGCAGAGGAAGGTGCGATGATGCAGCGCTTTGCCGACAGCCAGCGTCCCGAGGTTAAGGCGCGGCTTAACGGCGTTTTGCAGGGAACCTCGCCGGCACTTAAATTCCGCCAGCAGGTAAAGCATTTGCTGCTGCAAAAGGCATGGGATAATTTCTGTCAGGAAGAGTATAAGATTATAGCGCGTAATTTCTGTGAGGAAAATGCGCTCGAATATGAGGAAGCCTAATGTTTATGATACAGTGTTATGCCCTGTTCTGGCTGTTTGTTACAGGTTCATCCTTGAAAATGCTGATGGACAGGCTGAATAATAATAACGAAGAAGCGCAGCAGGAGCACCGGGAGGAAATTGAGTCCATGGGAAAATTCTTTTCCGGGGAATATATCGGCCGGATGTTTATTATTGTCGGTGCACTGCTCTTGCTTATCGACTGCGTGGGGATGTTCTTTGCCTATCAGTATGTGGATTTCCGGCCTTGGCAGCTGGGCGCCTTTTATCTGGCAGCTGTGGCCGTACTTATTGATGCCAGCCACAATTTTTATCAGCTCCGGGCTTTGCGGGCAGATTCTGCTGATGTAACAGCTATTTTGCTGGAGCAGCTGGATGATGTTGAGTCGCCTTGGACGTTATTGTCGTTGGTAACAATTGGTGCCAAGCTGTTGTTGTCTGTGCTGCTGGTTTTGTGGACGATATTTTAAAGCAAAAATCTCATAGTACATAAGTCCGTTGACGAAAAACTTTCGCGTCAACGGATTTTTTGCTAAATTGCAGTTTGTCTTTGTAGCCGCTCTTAATTTTATTCGTTACAGCTCAGCTTGGCGGAGGTGGGAATACTTTTTCTCCGCGCCACTAAATGACCCACATGCAAAATATCGTCTTATAGTGACCTTGCGCCGGGCAGGCCAACGGCGCGTCTTTCACCTCAGCGTTCAGTTAATGCTGTTTGTGGGCCAGCCCTCACTTTGTTCGGGCAGTCGTTCCGCTGCGAAAAAGCATCCCCACCTCCACCTGAGCAAATGTATGTATCAAACCGCTTGGTTTCGGCGGTAAGCAGACAATTACATCGATGTGCTTGTTACGAGAAGGGACGAGTTCGTGACAAATGTATAATCCGTTGCTTGGGGCGAACGGGGAGTGGTTTTTCTGTCTGGAGCGACTGCC
>JAGAYB010000237.1 GCA_017940705.1 Selenomonas sp.
ACCGGGGGCTAACCCCATGCATGGCCGCGATAAGAATGGTGCTTTGGCAGCCATGAAGTCCATTGCCCATCTTGATTATGCTGACTGCCGTGATGGTATTTCCTATACCTTCTCCATGATTCCGTCGGCTTTGGGCAAGACTGATGAAATCCGTGTGCAGAACCTGACGGCGATGCTGGACGGCTACAGCGGTTATGAGGCTCATCACATTAACATCAACGTACTCGACAGGGCTGTGCTGGAGGACGCTATGGAACATCCGGAAAATTATCCGCAGCTCACCATTCGCGTTTCCGGTTATGCTGTAAACTTTATCAAGCTGGACAGACCGCATCAGCTCGAAGTTATTCAGCGTACCTTCTACGAAGCAATGTAAGATGGTACAGGGATATTATCATTCCAAATTGAGCTGCGGTACTGTCGATGGCCCGGGGATTCGCTATGTGCTGTTTCTGGCCGGCTGCAAAATGGGCTGTGCGTTCTGTCATAACCCGGACACCTGGGCGCAGGGGGAGCAGACCATTACCGTACAGGAGGTTTTGCAGGAAGCAGAGGAGTACCGCCTGTTTTACGAAAGCTCCGGCGGCGGTCTTACCGTCAGTGGCGGTGAGCCTTTGCTGCAGTCGGACTTTGTCGCTGAACTCTTTTCGCAGGCACAGGCCGCAGGCCTTGATACTGCTTTAGATACCTGTGGTCTGACAGGCAGGGAAACGCTCATGCAGGTGCTGTCGCATACGGACAGGGTATTGTTTTCCTTGAAGGGCAGTACCGATGCCAGCTATCAGGCATTGACCAATATCAAGTCCATACAGCCCATTCTGCACAACTTAAAAATCGTGGCTGAACGCCGTTCCGTGACCGTGCGTTATGTGCTTATTCCCGGTTATACTGACGGCAGGGAAAGTCTGGCGTCACTCATCCGCATTATGAAAGGACTGCCCACTGCGGCAGAGGTGGAAGTGCTGCCCTATCACACCATGGGCATTGCCAAATGGGAAAAGCTCCAATGGGATTATCCCCTGCAAGGAATACCTGCGGCAACTAAAGCGCAGACGGAAACTTTTCGCCAAGCTCTGCGTCAGGCAGGCATAAAGCTGGCAGATACAGAAAAATAACATACTGAGGCATGATAACTTCATGCTGCTAAGCAATCTTAAGGCTGATATGATATATCCCTGAGCGATTTATACGCCTATGCGCGTACTATCGACGGGCAGCATCATATCAGCCTTTTAGCATATAGATGTAAAGTGTTTTTATGAAGCTATAACAATTTTCATTCCTTTTTCAAGAAAAGGTGTCTATAATAAAGAAAATGAAAATTGTGGAGGTGCTATTATGCGGGTATTATTGGCAGAAGACGATAAGCGTCTGGGAAAACTGATTAAATACATGTTGGAGCAGAATAAAATAAAAGTTGAATGGGTGACGAATGGCAGTGATATCTACGAATACGCCATGTTTACCGATTATGATATCTTGATTCTCGACTGGATGATGCCGGGGGAAAATGGCGTGGATGCCTGCCGCCGCCTGCGCAGTGAAGGCTATTCCAAGGCCATTCTCATGCTGACGGCGCGTGATTCCGTCGAGGACAGAGTGACTGGTCTTGACGCCGGTGCTGATGATTATCTGGTAAAACCGTTTGAATTTGCCGAACTTCTGGCCCGCCTCCGGGCTTTGGGCCGTCGCAGCACCCAGAAAATCCAGCAGGACCAGGTGGAGGTAGGGGAGTTTACTCTTAACCGTACCACCAAAGTGTTGAAGAAAAAAGACGAAGTCATTCAGCTGTCTCCGCGAGAGTTTCAGATTTTTGACCTGCTGGTGCAGAATCTGGGGATTGTGGTGCCAAGAGATATTTTGCTGGACAGAATCTGGGGCATGGAGGCTGATGTCAGCTCCAATAACATTGATTCCTATATAAAAATCCTGCGTAAAAAGCTGGATTTGGGCGATGGGGCTACGGCCATCAAGACCGTCCGGGGCATAGGCTATAAGCTGGAGGTTGCAGAGTAATGGCGGAAAATCTCTTCGGCAAAAGCCGGTTCCGCCTGACTATGTTGTACTCGTTGGTCATGATTATCTTTTTGGCGGTGCTTATCTTTGCCATGCACCAGTCCATGGACTGGTCAATTCGCTCCGAACAGGCACGCGAACTCTGGGACACGGCAGACAACGTGGCTGAGGCGCAAAAATATCTCAATCAGCATCCTGAACTGGTCATTGATGATACTTTAGCCTACAAAAATACCAATGACCGTTTGTTTTTTTACGTTTTCGATGAGGAAGGACGTCTGCTTAATTTTTCCCGGGCATCATTCCGCATAGAGCCGTTTATTTTGGATGTTATGGCTCAGTGGCAGGCTCCTGAAGGTGATGTGGTGGTTGTGACCAAGCCCCGGGAAAACGGTCATAAATCGGAAATTATGATGACCGCCCAGAAAATTACCGAAAGCAGCGGCAAGGTGCAGCGCGTCTATGTGGGCAAGGATGTAACGGCGCTCTACAACGGCATGGAAAAGGCTACTTCCATCATGGCCGGACTGGGATTATTGGCTCTGATTATCGCCACCATTGTGGGGCATATCTTGTCTGGCAAGGCCATGGTGCCCTTAAAGGCAGCCTACGAAAAACAGCGGCAGTTTGCGGCGGACGCTTCCCATGAACTCAGAACCCCCTTGGCAGTAGTTATGGCCTCGGCAGAAATTTTGCAGAATGATCCGTCCATTGAATCCCCCTTCCTCAAACAGGTGGTGGAAGATGTACACGATGAAGTCAAGAAGATGACCAAGCTGGTGGGTGACTTATTGGTGGTGGCGCGCAGCGACAACAAGGCGCTCAAATTAAAGCCGTCGAAATTTGACCTTGGAGCTGTGGCCGCTCAGACAGCCCGGCTTATGCAGCCTTTGGCAGAGCAGAAGAATATTACTGTCATCGCGGAAAATCTGCCCAAGACGCTGATTCACGCCGATGAGCAGAAAATCCGCCAGCTGGTGCTGATACTGGTGGATAATGCGGTAAAATACACTCCCGACGGCGGCAAAGTGACGCTGGAATTCAGAAATGCAGAAAAGGGCAAGGTCTGTCTGGCTGTGTCCGATACAGGCATCGGCATTGCCCCTGAGGATCAGGAAAAAGTCTTTGACCGCTTTTATCGGGTGGATAAGGCCCGTTCCCGGGAAATGGGCGGCAACGGTCTGGGACTGGCCATTGCTCAGGAAATAGTGGAGCTGCATCATGGTTCCATCGCCATTGACAGTGCATTAGGGCAGGGAACGACCTTTCTGGTTACACTAAAAACCAAATTAAAGGGTAAAACTTTACACATGTTTTAAATTTTGGCAGGAAATTTAAAACTTATCGCGAAATTATTCCTCAATGGATGTTTTCAGGGGGGATGCTAATGAAGCGTTCAAGTATGGATGAGCGTCTTGATACAATTCTGGTACGTGCGGCCATGCGATTGGAAGAACGTATGCGATTGGCATATTTTCGTGGCAATTTATCCAATTATTTGGAACGAATCGGCTTGGCCAGATACATAGATGATGAAAAGCTTATAAAGGGTAGTTTGCTGGATTTGCAGGATGATGCGGCATTGGCAATGGCTTATGTGCTGCGTAAGGCCCGTAATCACGGCTATATTAAAGAGGCTTTGGATAAGCTGAATATGGCAGAATTACTGCAAAATGAAGCACGAATCAGGACGGTTCTGCCGTCATCCAAACGGCAGCCTAAAGTGAAAAAAGTGCGGCTGCAAATGGTCAAAGGGGAAAATAAGTGCTCAGCTTTGACCGACGAAGAAAAGAAAAAACTGTTAAAAAATTTCAAGGTTATAAAATGAGGAATTGATAATGCATCGTTTTGCGGCAATGACACGAGGACAAAAGCTGGCTGTTGGCGGGATTTGTTTAATCCTGCTGACAGTGGCTTTTTATTTTTATATGGGAGCAGGCAAAACTACTGAGCAAAAGCAGCAGCGCAGCCTGCCTGCCGTCAGGGTTCAGACGGTGGAACGAAGGGATATGCAGCGGCATATTGTCCTGTCCGGGCAAACCGTGGCCAATGCCAGTATCAATCTGGCACCGAAATACAGCGGCCGTATTGCCGCTGTCTATGTCAGTCTCGGTGACCGGGTCGAGGAGGGGCAGGTGCTGATGGCTCAGGATATGGAGGATTTGGATATCTCCATTGCCCAGAATACGGCGGCTGCTGGGGCGGCATGGGCAGATACCCGTGAGGCCGCAGCTACCTATAACGCCAACTACCTCAGCAAGAAAAACGCCTATGAGCTGGCTAAAAGCAAATATGAACGCCAGCAGTATCTGTTTTCCATCGGGGCAATTTCTCAGGACACCTTGGACAGCGTGGAAAATGAATACACGGCCAGCAAGGCGGCTTTCGAGATTTTAGCCAATCAGGTAGCCGGCGGCGAGGCGGCAGCAGTCCAGTCCAAGGAGTACAACGCTGTAAAGCAGGACAGGGCGGTGGATGCCTTGAAAAAGCAGCGTGAGGATATGTTTTTACGGGCACCGCGCAGCGGTATCATCGCCTACCGCAATGCAGAGGCAGGGGCTATGGCAGCCAGCGGCACGAAGGCTTTTACTTTAGTGGACAACAGCCATATAAATGTTGACTGCACCATCAGTGAGAATGATGCGGCCATTCTGACGCCGGGGATGGCGGTGAATATCACCATAGATGCCTTAGGCCGGGACTATGCCGGCAAAATTGTTTTTGTGAGCCCGGCTATGGAGGAAAGCAGCAAGAGTTATCTGGTTCGCTTGGAAATAACCGAAGCAGATGAGGCTGTTAAGGCCGGCCTTTTTGCGCATACTGCCGTGGATATCCTGCAGCGGCCGCAGACCATTTTTGTACCGCAGGAGGCCGTGCTTACCCGTAACGGTGTGAACTCAGTGTTCGTCCTGCTGCCTGACGGTACAGTGGAGCAGCGTGAAGTGAAAATCGGCCTGCTCAATGATAAGGATGAGGAGATTATCTCCGGCCTTAGTGAAGGTGAACAGGTGGTGCTTTCCAATCAGGATAAACTGCAGACAGGCACGAAGGTACAGGTGGTATCATGAATATCACCAGACTGTCCATCAAGCGGCCTGTAGGCATTTCCATGATTGTGGCGTTCTTCGTCGTGCTGGGGCTGTACAGCTATTACAGGATTGGCGTGGAACTTCTGCCGGCGCTCAATACTCCCTATGTGACGGTGACGGTAAAATATCCGGGGGCCAGTGCTGAGTCTGTGGAGCAGGCAATCATCAAGCCAGTGGAGGACGCAGTATCTTCGGTGTCCAACGTAAAGACCATCACATCTGTAGCCAGCTATGAACGCGGCCGGGTGATGATGGAGCTGAATTTCGATGCCGATGCGGATATGGCGGCCATTGAGGCCACCAAGAAAGTAGAGGCCATCAAAAACAAGCTGCCCGATGAAGCCGATGCCCCGGTGGTCATCAAGCGTGATATCAATGCCAAGCCGATTATGGAACTGGCAGTCATGAGCCAGCACAGCCTTGGCATGACCTATTCCATGACGGAAAACGTCTTTCAGGATGTATTGCAGCAGGCAGGCGGCGTTTCGGAAATTGAGCTGCACGGCGGTCGGGATAAGGAAGTGGCGGTGGAAGTTGACAGGGAGAAAATGGCAGCCTACAAGCTGACACTTCCCAAGATTGCCAGCGCAATCCGCAACGAAAATCAGCTGATACCCTCGGGGCCTGTCTACACTGAGACAACCAAGACCGATGTCCGGGTGCTGGCCGAGTATAAGAGCGCTGCCGATATTGCCAAAATCCGGGTGTCAAATACCAGTGGGGAACTCATACCGCTGACGGCGGTGGCAACGGTGAAGGAACGCGATGCCAGACAGCAGCGTTACGGACGCCTCAACGGTGAGCCGGCAATAAACGTACTTATTTATAAAAACAGTGATGCCAATGTCGTGGAAACAGCCCGGGAAATCATGAAGTCGGTGGAAAAACTCCGCCGTGACTATCCTGATTATCAATTTGTGGTGGTGTCCAACGATGCTGATTATGTGGAAACATCTCTGCACAGTACGCTGGGAACCTTGGTGGAGGGGCTCATTACTACAGGTCTGGTACTTTTCCTGTTCCTGCGTGGCTGGCGTTCCACTGCGGCTGTTATGATTGCCATACCCACCTCATTGATTTCGACTTTTTTCGTCATGTATCTGGCCGGATTTACTTTCAACATGATGTCCCTGATGGGGATGACTTTATGTGTAGGGATACTGGTGGATGATTCCATCGTTGTGCTGGAAAATATCATCCGTTATTTAAAGAATGGCGCGGCACCTGAGGAGGCGGCGGAAAAAGGCCGGACGGAAATCGGCATGGCAGCTGTCGCCATCACGCTTTGTGATGCGGCGGTCTTTATGCCTATAGCCTTTATGGAAGGCATGACGGGGCAGTATTTTCGGCAGTTCGGACTGACGATTGTCTTTGCCGGGGCTTTTTCGTTGTTTGTGTCATTTACCTTGACACCGATGCTGGCCTCAAGGTTTTTTAAAAATGGTTATCATGTCAGCGACTCCCTGCTTTGGCAGGTCATGGACAACTTGGAAGTCCGGGCCGTGGAAATTTATCGTCGTCTTCTTTATTGGAGCCTGTCACATCAAAAGAAACTGCTGTTTTCCATTTTAGGCATTTTTGCCGCAGTTCTGGCTCTGATTCCCTTGGGAGCTGTAGGTACGGAGTATATGCCCCAGACCGATGAGTCGAGTTTTACGATTAACATCGAATGTCCTGTCAGAGCCTCTTCGGAGGAACCTAACAAAGTTGCCCTGCTGCTGGAAGAAAAACTGGCGCAGATTCCCGAAGTCAAGTATTACATGACCCATGCAGGTGGCTCCTCCAGCGCCTATGAAGGACGGATTAAAGTGGAACTGGTGGGGCGTCACGAGCGCAGCCGTTCCATTTGGGAGATTACGCAGGAGGTTCGGGAATTTGCTCAGGAGATAAAGAGTGCTGACATCAGAGTGACGGAGTCCCAGTCTAATGTGGCCGGAATTTCCGGCGGTGGTGGCGGCCGTGGCGGCGGTGGTGCACTGCAGGTCGAACTGCGGGGCAGCAATATGACAGAGCTGGCAGATGCCGCTGATAAAGTGGAAAAAATCCTGCGCCATGACATCAAGGGCGTGGGTGATGTCAACAGTTCCTATACCGAGGGGATGCCGGAAATTCAGATGACGGTCAGCCGCGATAAGTTAAAGGCTTTTGATGCCTCGATTGCCGATATTGACACGGCGTTCAGCTCAGCTATCAGCGGCCTGTCGGCTGGCAGCCTTAAAAATGACCCCTTAAACGGCGGTCAGGATACGGATATCAAGGTGCGGCTGGCCGGAGCTGATGGCTACAAGGCTTCTGATGTGGCCAGAGTGCCGGTGTGGGCAAACGGCAAGCTGGTGTATCTGGGCGATGTGGCAAATGTCAAGGATGGCCGCGGCCCTGTCAGCATACGCCGGGTGGATAAACAGCGCTCTATTCGGATTGGTGCCAATCTCAGAGGACGGCCCGTAGGCGATGTGATCCGGGATGCCGGAAAGGCGTTGCGTCAGGCAGATCTGGGCGACGGCATTACCTATCGCTTTAAAGGGCAGGCCAGCCGGATGAATGATACCTTTGCCGAGTTATTAAGCGCCTTGTTTCTGGCGCTGATTTTGATTTACATGCTGCTGGCAGTTTTGTATGAATCCGTGCTGACGCCGTTTATCCGTATGTTTTCCCTGCCATTGGGGCTGATTGGCTCGGTATTGCTGTTGTTTTTGACTCACAACACCTTAAATTTGTATTCAATGATTGGTATTTTAGTGATGGACGGCATTGTGGCTAAAAACGGCACTCTGCTTATTGATTACACGCTGACACTGATGGATAGGGGACGCAGCGCATTGGAGGCCATTGTGGAGGCCGGCTGTGTGCGTTTAAAGCCCATATTTATGACCACCATTACCATGATGGTGGGCATGATGCCCATGGCGCTGGCACTCAGTGACGGCGCTGAAACAAGGGTGTCCATGGCATGGGTTATCATCGGCGGTCTCCTGACCTCCACGGTATTTACCTTGCTGGTCATCCCCATCATTTTTTTGTATTTTTATCGCGAAAAAGCATGAATTAAAAACTTTGCAATGTACTTTATTTTGTGGTACACTTTTTTCAGCTTACAAAAAATAGTGAATTTTTAGGGGAGGAATTCTACTTGGCTACTACAAAGAAAACAACTGCAGTAAAGAAAACAGCAGCAACGGCGGCTAAAAAAGCGGTCAAAAGTGTTGCCAGCAAGGTCGTAGAGGCGGCAGTGACCACCACTGCCGCTAAGGTGACGAAGACGGCTGGCAAAACCACGAAAAAGGCGGCCGCTAAGAAGTATGTATATATCTTCTTCAACTGCAACGACAATAAAGATGCACATTCGATGAATGCCCGTTACAACAATGAAGTATTCTCTGATACCGCTGCCGGCAGAAAGGCGCTGCTGCAGAAGGTCAAAGATGAAGTGCAGGCCGGGCGTGTGAATGTGGCTGATAGGGACGCTGTGGAAAGCGCTATATTGCAAGGGCAGCCCACTGAGGCCAGCAGCAAAATCCAGTATGGCGATATTGAGCGGCTGGTGGTAAGAGCTTAATAATAATTAAGGTCGAGAGTATAGTTAAGTGTGTAGGTTATAGGTAACTTACGCACTTAATTTTTATATGAAAGTGCGGTACAGTATCATCAGCCGTCAGCAAGAAAAGATTTGCGTAAGATAGACAAGAAGCGGTTATTTTGCTACAATAATATACCGAGTTATATTTTTACGAAGGATTGAAATGCCAGGCATGAAGAT
>JAGAYB010000238.1 GCA_017940705.1 Selenomonas sp.
ACTCACGGCCAGAACGATGGCAATAGCAATAAGCAGGGTTTCCACAAATTCATCAATGGAGGATTTGACCACTTCCGCCTGATTGGCTACCTGCTGGATTTCCATCCCGGCCGGCAAATCCTGCTGCACAGCCGTCACTGTATTTTTCAGTTCTTCGCCCAGCTTAAGGATATTGCCGCCCACTTCCATGGATACGGCAATCCCGATGGCCGGCTGACCGTTAAAAAACATTTTCGCCTCGGCCGGGTCGGCATATTTGCGCGTGACTCTGGCTATATCCCCCAAGCGGAAGGAGCGTCCGTTCACGCTGATAGGCGTTTCCGCAATGGCCTGCACATCATCGTACTTGCCGTTCAGACGCAGGTAAACATTGCTGGAATTGGTATCCACCATTGCCGCCGCCGTCATCACATTCTGCTTTTTGAGGGCGGCACCGATTTCCTCAGGGCTCAGCCCCAGCTCAGCCAGCTTGGGCGCATCAATCTCCACATAGACCTTTTCGGGCTGTTCACCGATGAGTTCCACCTTTTGGACGGAATCACAGTTCAGGAGCAGCCGCCGGGTCTTTTCGGCATACTGCCGCAGTTCCTCATAGCTGTAGCCCTCGCCGGTAACGGCATAAATAGTGCCATACACATCATCAAACCGGTCATTGTAATAAGGGCCGTATACACCCTCGGGCAGGTTCCGCTTCACATCCTCGCAGAAATTCCGCACATCGCGCCAGACAGGTCTGATATCCTCCTTAGGGATGTCATTGTCCAGTCCCACATAAATAACTGTCTGCCCGGGACGGTTTTCACTTTTTATATTTTTTAAATGCGGCGTATCCTGCAGGCGTTTTTCCAGCTTGTCCGTGACCTGCTCCTGCATTTCCTCAGCCGTGGCGCCGGGCCATGCTGCGGTAATCACCATCTGACGAATAGTAAACTGCGGGTCTTCCATACGCCCCAGTTTGAAATAGGCCACGATACCGCCTAAGGCCACAACCGCGATGAAATACCATATAAGAATACGATTATTAAGGGAGACCTCTGTAAGATTGCGCATTAGTCACCCTCCGTCCTCACCGTCTGGCCGGCATGAAGTTTATGTACGCCTGCCACTACCACAAGGTCACTGGCATTCAGTCCTGTCACCCTGACGGTATCATCCCCAAGGCTTTCCACCTTGACAGGCTTGGCCGTCAGAGTTTTGTCATCACCAACTATCCAGACTTCGGGGTTGTCGCCGTTTTGGAAAATGGCCGAAAGCGGCAGAACTGCGCCTGCCGCCATACTGTCATCGGCAGTTTTTATGCTGACGCTGGCCGTCATGCCCAGCTGCATGCCCTCCGGCGGCTCCGGCAGGGTAATGCGTACCCGATAGGTACGGGTCACGGCATCGGCCATGGGCGATATTTCCCGGATTGTGCCGTCAGTCCGACCCTCCAAGGCCCAAAAGCTCACCGATACGGGCATGCCCAAAGACAGCTCTGCCACCCGCTTTTCCGGCACATTGATTTCGACTTCCATTTCGCCGGACTGCACTAAGGTCAGCACCGTCTGACCGGCCGCCACTACCTGCCCCTCTTCGGCAGATATAGCCGACACTACACCGTTGGCTCCGGCGGTCAGATTGGTGTACCCCATGGCATTATGCCCCTGAGCCTGCTGCGCCAACGCGCTGCGATAGGCAGCAAAGGCTGCATCGTAATTGGCCTGATACTGGTCAAGCGTAGATCTGGACACAGCGTTTTCCCGATACAGCTGGGTATAGCGTCCCAGATTGCGCTTGGCTAAATCAAGCTGCGCCCGTGCCGAAGCCACCTGAGCATCACCCTGATTGGACTGCTGGATAACGTCACGCCCATCAATGACCATCAGCACGTCCCCGGCTCTGACCCGGCTGCCGACCTGCACATTACGCGCGATAATCTGCCCCCCGACCTGAAAGGACATATTCGTTTCATAACGACCCTTGACCGTCCCCGAATACGAGCCTGCCTGTGCCTGCGTCCCCATCCCGGCCTGCTGGGTCTTCACCAGCAAAGGCTTGTCTGCTGTCTGGGGCTGACTGCCGCAGCCTCCCAATAGCAGTGCCAGGGATACAGCCGTTACTGCCAGCAACTTATAATTTTTCACGTCGGGCACCTCCCTCCGGCAAGTGCTTAGCCAGCTCGACAAGGTCGGCCTCACAGGCTCTGTCCACCAGCTTATGGAATCCTTCAAATAATTCCTTGACCTCCGCAGGAGCCATATCCTTAACCAGATAATCAACCCAGCCCTGAATAATGCTGCGCAGGTATTCATACTGCGCGCGCCCGTACTCTGTCATATAGATACGGCGGACGCGCTTATCCTGTTCGTCAGCCTGCCGGACAATGAAGCCCTTATCCACCAGCATATTTATGGTACGGGTCACCACAGCCTTATCCAGATACAGCATAGCCGCCAGCTCGTCCTGCTTCGAGCCTTCACGGTCGTAAAGCCGAATCAGCATACAGTATTCGGAAAAGGTCAGGCCATACTTCTGACAGGCTTCCACCACAAACAACTGTGAACGGCGGTGCAAAATCGAAAACCAGCGTCCCCAATTCACAAATTCATCCATCAGACATCCTCCTCAACATTTTATCCCTTTAGGAACTATTCCTTATCTCCAAACTTCTGCAATACAAGTTGATTATATCAATTATTTTACACCTGCCCCCTGTTAAAGTCAATATAACGAAAAAGGAGCTGCAT
>JAGAYB010000239.1 GCA_017940705.1 Selenomonas sp.
CAGCCCAGCTCAAAGGCCTTATCCACATGGTCCATGTCCGCAATGGCCGTCATCATGATGATTTTGGCCTGCTGTTCCGCAGAAAAATTGCGCTGGTTCTCCATTTCCCGAACGAGCCGCAATACCATCAGGCCGTCAACCTTGGGCATCATGATATCCAAACACATCATATCGTAAGGTGTGCCGTTTTTCAGCGATTCCAAATACAAATCAAGTGTTTCCATGCCGTCGGCAGCCGTATCACACTGGCCGTAAGCCTGCAGGAAATCCTCCAGATACATCCGGCTCAGCTGGTCATCCTCGGCAATCAATATGCGCATCCTTATCCCTCCTTGGCAGGCAGCACAGTTCCATCAAGCAGTTTCTGCATGCAATAGTGCATCAAATTTTCAGCCCGGGCATCCTCACCGGAACATTTTTTCTCCGTCTCACGCTCCGCCTTAGAGCGCGGACGCAGAATAATACGGCTCTGCGGCTTCGCTGCCCCGGCTTCCACCAGGGGTATCCAAAAGGACAGGCAGGTGCCCCTGCCAATCTCCGAATCAAGACTTACAGCGCCGCCCATAAGCTCCACCAGTTCCCGGGCAATGGTCAGCCCCAGCCCCGTGCCGCCGTATAGCCTGGTGGTGCTGCTGTCCGCCTGACTAAAGGGCCTGAACAGCCGTTTGCGGGCTTTTTCATCAATGCCTATCCCTGTGTCTTCCACGCTGAACTCCAGCGTCGGCTGACCGTTGCGCTGGCTTTTGTAGGCCGCCAGGGTAATCTTTCCCTTTTCCGTAAACTTCAGCGCATTGGACAGCATATTATGGAGAACCTGACGCAGGCGCAAGGCATCTCCATTTATAAAGCGCGGCAGTTCATCAAGACCTGCCTGCACAAATTTTAACCCCTTGGCCTCCACCAGCTGCCGATATACATTGGCAATCCGGTTGAGGGATTCATGCAGGTCAAAGTCCTGTTTTTCCACAGACAGGCGGCCGTTCTCCAGTTTGGCAAAATCGAGAATATCATTGAGAATCTGCATTAAGTCATCAGCGCTGCGTCTGGCATTCTGCAAGCATTCCTGCTGCTTGTCAGACAAAGGCTCCCTGCCTGCCATCTCCAGCATGCAGACAATGCCATTCAGCGGCGTGCGGATTTCGTGGCTCATTGTCGAGATAAACTGCGTCTTGCTGTGCGCCGCTTCTTCAGCCGCCGTCTTCGCCCGTTCCAGCTCCATCCCGTATATTTTGCGCAGTGACTCGTCGACAATGGTAACGATTATCTGCTTGTCACTGCCCGCACCAATCTGTGATACGCCTAGACGCAGCCAAAGCCTGCTGCCCGTCCGGGCAATTTTCATCTGCATGGGGAACTCGCTGGTAAAATCATCGTCCACCATCGCCGCCTCAATATTACGGCGGACAGGACAATGACGGCAGTTATGTCCTTTACCGCAGCCCTTTTCCAGACTGTTCTCACAGCAAAAGGCATCACCAAACTGGCGGCCGATTATGCTGGCCTGTCCATCTGCCTGCATCAGCTGCCGCCCCGTCGCATTGACGGTTATTATCACTCCTTCGGAGTTTAACAGACAAAGCCCTACTTTCGCCGCCGAAAATATCGCTCGCATATATTCCTGCCCGGCAGCAACCCGGGCTTCCAATTCCTCTACCTGCGTCATCACTCTCTGCAGTTCCGCCGGCAAAGTCTTTATCGTCGTGCGCATAATAATGCCCCCTAATCATTGTCAGCCAGCTATATTGCCTCCACGCATCTATAGCCATTTCTCATGATTAGCTGTAAAAAACGACAGTACTACACCTTAAGAGTATCACAAATCAGACAATTTGTACATAATCTGCAAAAAAAAATCTCCGTTTAACGGAGATTTTTAAGCGCCCGGTAATTGGCCGGCTCTATGTCATTGTCCTGCAGCAGCTGCCATACTTTTGCCGAGCAGCTGGCCTGATATTCGGCAACATAATCATGCTCCCAGCCGCTTATCTGCGCCAGCGTGTTGTTTTCCATGCCTGGGTGCAGCATGACTTCCGTAATGCCCTGAGGAAAGTCCCTGGCCAGCGCCTGTAAAAATTCCTCGTCCACAGCATCACCGGCCACCTTGCCAGCAAAAAAGTCCGGCGCGGTGAAATGACAGCGCCGGGCCTGCAATTTTCCCAGCGCCGCCAGCGTCCAGAGCCCCAGACGGCCGATGATATCCACAAGGCCGCCGCTGAGGAAGGCACTCAGCGAAGCATATACCTTGGGAATACGTACCCGGTAAATCCCTTTCGCCGCCAAAATATTCAGGACCACGGAAAAAATTCCCGGCAGGATGTGAATGTGCTGATGGCTGTCAGCATGGGTGGGCACCAGCCCTGCTGACAGAAATTTATCAAGCTGCGCCGTCAGTTCCCGTCGCACATCATCCATGTCTATTTTCCCCATAAGATACGCTTTGATAAACGCATTATGCTCGGGATAAAACCTGCCATCTGCCGTGACTAGTGAGGGGATTTCCTCCGGCGGCAGCACGGGATGTCCGTCCACCAAGGTAAAGTGAATGCCTACGCCCAGCTCAGGATGCGCCTTTGCCAGAGCCACGGCACCGGCAAAGCAGGGCTCGCCCGGCATCAGCGTGGCTGAACGCAGATAGCCCTTGGTCACGCCGATTTCCACCGCTTTATTTATCAGCTCATGACGGCCAAAATCATCGGCGTTGAGTATTAACTTTTTCTCACTCACCCAGTTCCACCTTCTCCACCTTGCGTGTTCTGCCATGATTATAGTCCCCACGCTTTTCCATCACCATGTACAGGGGACGATTTTTAACCTCTTTGAATATACGGCCCACATATTCACCCATAACGCCCATCAGCATCAGCTGTACACCGCTGAACAGAGCCACGCATACCATGATGGTCGTCCAGCCCGGCAGTACATTGCCCAGCAGGTACTCCACGATAACGTGCGCAAAAAGAATCAGGCTGAACAGGGCGCACAGACCGCCCAGATAAAAAGATATGCGCAGCGGCACTACCGAGTAGCCCAGAATGCCATCCATCGCCAGCTTGCTCATCTTCTTTACGGAGAATTTTGAATATCCGGCAAAACGCTCCGGCGCCGTGAAGGGCACCTGCACCTGATTAAAGCCCAGCGTGCCTACCATGCCGCGGATAAAGCGGTCATGCTCACGGTACTGGCACAGGGCATCGCAGGCCTGCCTGTCCAGCAGGCGGAAATCCGAGCCGCCGGGATAAACCTCTGTTTCCGACATGGCATTAAGAAAGCGATAGTAATATTTGGATGTAATCTTCTTAAACCATGATACGCCCTCCGTGGCCTCACGGATTGTCTGCACCACATCATAGCCCTTTTCCCAAAGTTTCAGCAGCGTCGGAATCAGCGCCGGCGGATGCTGCATATCACCGTCCATGGTAATGACTGCGTCACCTGTGGCATGGTCCATGCCGCAGGTGATGGCAATCTGATGGCCGCAGTTGCGCGACAACAGCAAAGGCTTTACCCAGTCGTATTTATCCTGCAGCTTTTGCAAAACAGCCCGGCTGCTATCACGGGAGCCATCGTCCACAAAGATAAGCTCATATTCATAACTCAGTTTAGCCATTACATCATAGATAGCCTGCGTAAAATGTTCCAGGTTAGCCTCTTCATTATATACAGGCACAACAATTGAAATGGTTTTCATAAAAACGTCATCTTCCTTTACTTAATAGCCTGTCTTGTATAAACTTCAAATTCTCCGCTCGCACCTACAAACTGCCACTCACCGGGGAAGGTACTTTCTACCGCCGCCCGCTTATCCTGGCCAGTCACCAATACCACTGGCTTATCCTGCGGCAGGTTATCATAGTGGAGCAGGGGCATTACATGCTTGGCCGTCCAGCCTTTGCCGGCTGTACGCTTGTCAATCAAAGCCTGCGAGGCCAGACGCATCGGCAGTTTTCCCGTATAGAAAGCCAGGGACGCCGGCTCGCTGTCGAGCAGATACAGCTGCGTATCTTCTGTCAGGCACGGTTTCACAATTTGGGCCACATCGCGCGCAGAATGCTCTCTCATTATCGGAGCCGCCACCAGGAACATCAGGACTACATAGCCCACGCCCATAACGGCTGCCATGCGGAAAAAGAGCTTTTCATGCTGCTTGAACCAGGCCACCATGAACAACGTTACCGGAATCATATAGGGAAACGTATAGCTGACGTATTTAGTCGCAAAACTCTGGAATACCACATAAACCGTCACTGCCCATAACAGCAGGAAACGCTCCCGGGGCATCTTCGGCAAAGACGGACGTTTGCGCCACCAGCTGCGCAGCTTGGCCGGCACAAAAACAAATGACCAGGGGAAAAAGCCCGCCAGGAAAATAAGAATGTAATAAAACCAGACATTATCCCGGGGGTGTTCGG
>JAGAYB010000240.1 GCA_017940705.1 Selenomonas sp.
GGTCTTGGTGATGTCCACCAGCAGATTTAAAATGTTTTTCAGGTCGTTTTCGTCACGGGCTACGCACATGCCTTTACCGCCGCCGCCGGAAACAGGCTTGAGGATTACGGGGTAGCCGACTTCCTCAGCTACCTTCAGAGCTTCTTCATTGTTGGTGAGGGGGTCGCTGCCCTTGGCCATGGGAATGCCTGAGGGGGCAATGGAGGCCCGGGCGATATCTTTGTCGCCTACGAGACGGATGGTTTCCGGCATGGGGCCAATCCAGGTGATGCCGGCTTCTGTTACCTGCTCGGCAAAGTCGGCATCCTCGGAGAGGAAACCATAGCCGGGATGGATGGCATCGGCATGGGTTTCACGGGCGGCGCGCAAAATGGCGTCTTTATTGAGATAGCTTTCCAGAGCGTCAGCCGGGCCGACATTGACGGCCATATCCGCCAGACGTACATGGAGGGCATTGGCATCGGCATCAGAGTAAACAGCCACGGTTTCAATGTCCAGTTCCTGACAGGCACGGATAATGCGGACGGCGATTTCGCCACGGTTAGCAATAAGAATGCGTTTGAACATAGGATTACCTCCTAAAAAGTTACAAATAAGTTGATATTACTTACGATTGTTGTATCAAGTTGTACATCAACAGGTCTTAGAACCTGTTACTAAAACAACTATGCCATGAATTGTAGCACAAATTTTTTAGGCGGTCAATGATAATGTATGAGCATGGCAATTATTCTTTATAAGAATAATGAATGCTGTATACAAGAAATTTTTTCTTTTATGCAGCATAGTATGATATTATAAAGTAAGCTGGGCACAGGGGCTGCTGAAGCGGCAGCTTTATAGGCAGTGCCGGGGTACGATGATGGTAAGTGTTTTGGCGTTAATGGGCTGAGGAAGTGGGACTGTGACCGAGATTGTCGAGGAGAAATTAAAACTGCTGCCGGATAAGCCGGGGGTTTATATAATGAAGAATGCCGAGGGGCGGATTATTTATGTGGGCAAGGCTATTGTGCTGAAAAACCGGGTGCGGCAGTATTTTCAGTCCGGGAAGAACCATACGCCCAAGGTACGGGCGATGGTGTCGCATATCGCCGATTTTGAGATAATCATGACGGCCTCGGAAGTGGAGGCTTTGATTTTAGAGTGCAATCTGATAAAAAAGCATCGGCCGCGCTATAATATCAGCCTGAAAGACGATAAAAGCTATCCTTATGTGAAGGTAACGCTGCAGGAGGATTTTCCCCGTGTGTATGTTACCCGGCGTATATTAAAGGACGGCGCGCGGTATTTTGGCCCTTATACCAATGCTGCTGCGGTGCATGAGAGCCTGAAGCTGCTGCGCAGGCTGTTCCCTTTGCGGACATGCAAGCATTTGCAGGAGCGCCCCTGTCTGGAATATCATATCAAAAGATGTCTGGCGCCCTGTGTGGGCAAGGTGGAAAAGGGCGATTATGATGCCATGATACGGGCGGTGCTGCTCTTTTTGGAAGGCCGCACAGAGGACGTGGAAAAGGAGCTGCAATTCCGTATGGAGCAGGCGGCGGAAAATTATAATTTCGAGACAGCGGCCAGACTTCGTGACCAGCTGCAGGCGGTGCAGAAGGTGGCGGAAAAGCAGAATATCGTCACAGGCTCAGGTGACCAGGACGCTGTGGGGTTGGCGCGTTCGGAAATCGGCGTAGTGGTGCAGATTTTCTTCATCAGGGCGGGCAAGATGATTGGCCGGGAGCACTTTCTGCTGCAGGGCAGCGAGGACGAAAGTGACGGGCAGCTGCTGGCGGCTTTTTTGCAGCAGTATTATCACCGGGCGACTTTTATTCCCCGGGAGGTGCTTTTGCCTATGCCTGTACCCGAAAATGAGCAGGCACTTTTGGAACAATGGCTGTCGGAGAAGAAACAGAAAGCCAAGGTGCAGCTCATCGTCCCTCAGCGCGGTACGAAAAAGGATATTGTGGAGATGGCATCTGCCAATGCGGAGAAATATCTCCATGACGAAGCAGCCAGGATAAAGCAGGCCAATGACCAGACGCTCGGAGCGGTGGAGGAATTGGGGCGTTATCTGGGACTGGCTAAACCGCCCGACAGGATGGAGTGCTTTGATATATCCCATAATCAGGGCAGTGAAACAGTGGCCTCTATGGTGGTTTTTGAAGGCGGCCTGCCCAAGAAGTCCGATTATCGGCGGTTTAAGATACAAAGCACCGAAGGCAAGCCCGATGATTTCCTGTCTATGCGCGAGGTGACGACGCGCCGGTATGTAAACCTGCCGCCGGAGGAGCTGCCGGACTTAATCATCATTGACGGCGGCAAGGGGCAGCTGTCATCGGCGCTGGAGATTATCCGCAACGCAGCCGGTCATAAGGATGTGCCCGTGGTGGGGCTGGCCAAGCAGTTTGAGCTGGTATTTACCGAGGGCAATCCTGAGCCGGTGGTGCTGCCGCGTCATAGTCAGGCCTTGTACCTCATTCAGCGGATTCGTGATGAGGCGCACCGGTTTGCTATTACTTATCATCGGAAATTACGGGGCAAGCGCAATCTGGTGTCTGTCCTTGACCATATCGTGGGCATTGGGCCGAAACGGCGGCAGGCCTTGTGGAATCATTTTGGCAGCATTGGCAAAATAAAGGCTGCCGGAGTGGAGGAACTGGCGCAGGCCCCGGGAATGAACAGGCCGGCGGCTGAGGCGGTGTTTAATTTCTTTGCGGCTCAGGCAGAATTAAGAGGAAAATAATTTTTATAGATGGATAGTGAGGAAATTTATGAAGAAGATTGATTTGCACGTTCATTCATTGGTGTCTGACGGCAGTTTTAAGCCGGGAGAACTGGCTGTTCACGCCAAGGAACAGGGGCTGGCGGCTTTTGCACTGACTGACCATGATGTGATGGCCGGCTGCGCAGAAGCGGTAGCTGCCGCCAAGGAAACAGGCGTGGAATTTATAAACGGTATGGAATTGACGGCAGATTTTCAGGGGATGAAGATTCATGTGGTCTGTCTTGGTTTTGATGCACAGCATCCCGGTTTTCAGTCCATGTATAAGAAAATCCGTGCCATCAAGGAAGGCCGGATTGAAGATATTATTGAGTTTGTCCGCCGCAAGGGCATTGATATCAGCTTGGAAAAAGTGCAGGAATTTACCTATATGGGAATTTTAGACCGCTATGCGGTGATGCGTTATCTGGTATCTCTGCATCTTTACGACAGGGCGCAGCCGTTGTGGGATAATTATCTTGACCCGGCTGTGGTAGAGCTGGGGCTTAACTACAATATTACCGCCGAAGAAGCTCTGCCGATTATCAGGCAGGCCGGAGGCGTGACTTCGCTGGCGCATTTCCATAAAAAAATCGGGCTGGGGGAAATGGACAACCGTCAGCAGCAGGAACAGGCCATTGTGGAATTGCACCAGCTGGGGCTTGATGGCATGGAAAAATACTATCCCAACTATACCGCTGATGATGCAGAATTTGCGGCCCGGATGATAGCAAAATATGACCTGCTGCCCACGGGCGGAACGGATTTCCATGGGACGAACAGGCCGGGGATTGAGATGGGAAGCGGGATGAATGGCAATATGGCAGTGCCGTATGAGTTTTTTCAGGAAGTTA
>JAGAYB010000034.1 GCA_017940705.1 Selenomonas sp.
ATAGCTGTATCTGCCGGTTTATTGTCAGGGATACTGGCATCGGTATGGCGCCGCAGTTTATTCCCAAGATGTTTGAACCCTTTGAGCAGGAGCAGTCCATGTCGGAAAAAGGCAAGATGGGGACAGGGCTGGGCCTCTCTATTGCCAAGGAACTGCTGAACCTGCTGGAAGGTAAAATCTCCGTAGTCAGTGAACGGGGCAAGGGTACGACCTTTACGGTAGATGTGCCTTTGGAACGGGTCAGCGGTGAAACGGGGGAGGCGGCCCCACCGCAGGAAGATTACAGTGTCAGTCTGGATAACAGGCATATTCTGGTCTGTGAGGACAATGAGCTGAATCGTGAAATCGTGAAGACTATTCTGGAAATGAATGGCATGACAGTCCTTTCGGCAGAAGACGGCGAGCAGGGGGTACTGCAATTCATTGAATCCGAGGAATACGCGATAGATGCTGTTTTGATGGATATCCGCATGCCGGTTATGGACGGTCTGACGGCAGCAGCCCAAATCCGTCAGCTGAAAAGAAATGATGCCCACAAGGTGCCGATTATCGCCCTGTCAGCCAATGCTTTTCAGGAGGATGTGGAGCAGTCCCATGCCGCAGGCATGAATGACCATCTGACCAAGCCCGTGGAGCCGGATTTACTGCTGGCGTGTCTGTCACGGCAGATAGGCAGCTATGATGTCCAGCGGAGGAGGTGACGGAAAATGAAGCTTACATTGGCTGAGATAAAGAGTCTGGCCGCTATCTTTCCGGGGAACTGCCAGGTATACAGGATTGAGGGCGAACGGCTGGCAATGCTGGCCGCTTCTGAAGGTGCAGAACACATCGGCCCGTACAGCGGCAGGGAGTTTTTGCAGTATGCCGGTGATTTTCTGCTTGACAGGGTCTTTAAAAATGACCGCCGGTTTCTGCTGGAAGCCTTGGGAAAAGCCGTGCAGGAGGGCACTGCCGAATGCGTTTACCGCTTTGGTGAAGAGTCTAAGGATGATTTTGTCTGGCTCCATACCGTTGTCAAAAGCATTGGCCATCTGGATGACCTGCCGGTGGTGGCACTGACTTTCCGGGATGCCAGCGAGCGCAATGAGGCTCAGCTGGAACTGCTGGAGGACATGGATACCATTGTGTACGTTTGCGATGTGGAAACACAGGAACTATTGTATGCCAACCGGGCAGCCATGAACAACAGCCAGCTGCATGGCAGTTACAGCGGCCATACCTGTTATAATTACATGTTCGGCAAAAAACATGTCTGTGAGGACTGCCAGCTGAAACGCCTGCAAATGGATGGCAAGCAGGAACTGGTGCGCCATGACAAGGACGGCGACCGTTACCTGAACATCGAGAAAAAGGGCATTTCCTGGTACGGTCATTTTGCCTGCGCCCATTTCATCAGTGATGTGACGGAGAAAAAGCGCAACGAGCGCATGCTGGCTGTGGAACGGGAAGCCTCTGCCAAGGCGGCCTTTGTCTCCAACGTGAGTCATGATATGCGCACGCCGCTGAACGGTATTCTGGGCTTTACCGAGCTGGCGATACAGAGCAAGGGCATGGATAAGCGTGAGGAATATTTGGAAAAAATCCGCACCACGGTCAAATTCATGTTAAATCTCATAAATGAAACGCTGGATTTAAGCAAAATCAGCAGCGGCAAGCTGGAAGTGGAGCCGGACAACAACAATATGCAGGAGCTTTTGGATACGATTATCGTATCCGCTTATGCCAATGCTGAGGTCAAGGAAGTGCAATTCATCACCGAACTTACGGATATGCGCTTTCAGGACGTTTATGTGGACGGCTTGAAGCTGCAGAAGGTCATCCTGAATCTGCTGTCCAACGCCATTAAGTACACGCCCAAGGGCGGCCGTGTGACCATGTGCATGGAAGGGCCGGCTGATTTTGGGGCCTTTAACTGCCATATCGTTATCAGCGATACGGGCGTAGGCATGGACAAGGCGTTCCTGCCGCGAATCTTTGAGCCCTTTGCCCAGGAGCGGACAAGCGTCACGAAGAAAATTGAGGGCACAGGTCTTGGCATGTCTATTGTGAAAAGTCTGGTGGATTTACTTGGCGGCAAAATCACCGTGGACAGCGAACCGGGCAAAGGCACCAGGTTTGATATATGGTTCTTCCTGCCGCCGGGACAGGCTGATGATACACAGGATAAAGCGGCTGACAGTGAGGATTGGCAGCTGACCAACCGCCGGATACTCTTGTGCGAGGATAATGAAATCAATCGGGAACTGATGCAGAGCCTGCTGTCCTTTAAGGGCATAGAGGTTGTCGCAGCCAGTGATGGCCAGCAGGGAGTGGCGGCGTTTGCCAATTCCCCTGAGGGGAGTATTGATGCCGTGCTGATGGATGTGCGCATGCCCATCATGGACGGGCTGGAGGCCACCCGGGCTATCCGGGCCATGAGCCGTGACGATGCCCACAAGGTGCCCATATTCGCGCTGACGGGGGAGGTGGATGAAGCCTCTGTAAGGCATGCTCAGGAGGCAGGGATGAATGAGTGTCTGCCCAAGCCCGTGGACATTCCCCGGTTGCTGCAGCGGCTGGCGGCCGTGATGTAAGCAAAATTGACATTACAAGTAATAGCAGGAGATGAACTGTTCATATATGATGGCGTGTTTATATGTTTTTATCGGCGGTGGTCTGGGCGCTTTGTTTCGCTATGGGCTTACGTCTATGGTGGGAACCTGCGGCGGTATGTTGTTTCCCATGGCGACGCTGGTGGTGAATGCCGTGAGTTGTTTTTTTATGGGGCTGGTTATGGGATTGCTGCTGCCCTTGGCTAAATCCCTGCACCTGATACCTGAATCACTGCGGCTGCTCTTGACGGTTGGTTTTTTAGGCGGCTTTTCCACTTTGGCAGCGGTTTCTTTGGAAACCTTGATGTTATTCAAGAACGGCAGTAATCTGCTGGCGTTCCTGAACATTATGGGGACGATGGCCGTGGCCATGCTGACCGTTTGGGCCGGCTGGCAGCTGGCAGCGTTCTTTCAGCGCTAAATAAGGCGTGCTGATTGCTGCCGAGATAATATGTGACTTTTTATAAATGGGGGATTCGATGACACTTGATTCCAGTACGGAGGTTGTGGCGATACTTTATGATATCGAAAATGCTCCGTTTGAAATGCTGAATTATACCTTGGGCAAGGCCAGACGTTACCAGCCCTGCCGGACGATTGTGGTGTCCGACTGGGAGGCACGCCCGGAACAGAAACGCTGGGAAAAGCTCATGCGGCGGCCGGGCTTTACCTTTCGGCAGATAAGCCGAACCTATCATGGGAAAAACTCCCTTGATTCGGCTATCTATGATTCGGCCAAAATCCTCTACGATGAAGGGGTACGGCGGTTCTTTATCATCACAACGGAT
>JAGAYB010000241.1 GCA_017940705.1 Selenomonas sp.
GCCAGGAACATGAACATAAACTCGATGGGTTCTGTAATACCCGTCAGGAAAGCTGTAAAGGCCACCGAGGCCAGCATACCGCCGATTTTGGCTCTGTTTTCCGGCTTGGCCGCATGGTACATGGCTAAAGCCACGGCCGGCATACCAAACATCATCATGGGGAAGAAACCGGCCATAAACATACCGGCAGACGGGTCACCGGCAAAGAAACGATTCAGGTCACCTGTAGCTACAGCGCCCGTAACCGGATTGGTATATTCCCCGAACACGAACCAGATAAAGCTGTTCAAAATGTGGTGCAGTCCCACGGGAATCAGCAGACGGTTCAGCACACCGTAGACAAAAGTACCCACAGCGCCAGCGCCGATAATCCATTCACCCACGCCATGGATAAAGGCCTGACAGGGCCCCCATACTACGCCGAACACCGCAGCCAGAACAATGGATACCGCTGCCGTCACAATAAGAACAAAGCGGCGGCCGCCGAAAAAGCCCAGATATTCCGGCAGTTTTACCGTATGATAGCGGTTGTAGAGCAGACCTGCCTCAATACCGCTGACGATACCGGCCAATACGCTCATGTTCAGGGTTTCGTCAATGGTCTTTAAGGCCGACGTCAGAATAAGATAACCGATAGCACCGGCCAGACCTGCCGCGCCGTTGTTGTCCTTGGCCAGCCCTACGCCGATACCAATGGAAAAGATAAGTGCCAGATTATCAAAGACCGCTCCTCCGGCCTTGGTGATAAACGGAATATTCAGCACATCAGGCGCACCTAAGCGCAACAGCAATGCTGCCGCCGGAAGTACCGCAATAGGCAGCATCAAGGCCTTGCCGATATTTTGCAGCTTGGCAAACCAATTCTTCATAGATTTCACTCCTTAGGACATAAATAATACAAGGCAGTGAGCCAAAACTGCACTGCCTTGTATTATTTTACCACAATTATCTAAATATTACAATGGGTATCAATTTTCATCTTCGTTGTCATTGCTATTGACCTCACCACCCGTAGAAGCTGACTTATCGGTATTTTCCACGATGCTGCTATCGCCAGCCGGAGCAGCTGCTCCTGTATCAGCTGTCGGCATAGCGGCCATAGGTCTGTCACCTCTGCCGGGATTGCTGGTAGCCGCTACGATATTGTTTTCCGTATCTCGCTCCATGCTCCTGCGCTGCTCGCTCGACATATTGCTGCCCATCAGCTCAGTAAGGATATCGCGGATAACATCCATACGGGAAGAAGAACCGCTCTGACTATCTGCACTCGGGGTAGTAGGCGTAGTCGGAGTAGTCGGGGTAGTTGGTGTATCGGTTGGCGTAGTCGGGGTAGTCGGTTCGGTGCTGGGGGTAGTTGGTGTATCAGTTGGCGTAGTCGGGGTTGTCGGTTCGGTGCTGGGCGTTTCGCTGCCAGACGCTGCAGTTCCGCCCCAGATGGCATTGACCTTGGCCTGCAAATCAGCAGCAGATACGGATGTTCCATAGGTGTTGCCAGAGGGGTTGGTTACATTGGCGTAGTAGGAATTTTTGACAGTAGGATTATAAGTAACAGGTGTTTCGGTCGTTTCACCAGTTTCACTATCATAAGCATAAGCCATGCCTTCAAAGTTGCCAACAATACCGCCAACAGTACCACCGGTTACAGTACCACTATTGTATGCGTTATCTATCGTCAGTCCATCACTTATCATAGCGCCGACAATACCGCCGGCCGTACCTGACCCATATTCAGTTCCTACTGCCTTAATTGCACCGCTGTTATAGGCATAATTTATAGTTGCTCCAACATTGCCGGTCTGCCCTGCGATACCGCCAATACCAGAAGTACCATCTACAGCACCGCTGTTTTTTGCATTCGTGATTGTGCCGCCGTAAAGCATTCCAACCACACCACCGATATCGCCGGCATCGGTTCCGCCAGTTACCGTTGCCGTATTCTCCACGTTTCTCATCGTTGCCGAAAATCCTTCCGTGTCACCTCCCATACTTCCTACAATACCACCGTGATAGCTACTCCCCAACCCCCATTCATTAGCAGTACCCACAATTTTACCACTGACATAGATGTTAGAAACCGTACCGTCAATGAAATTACCAGCCAATGCGCCTGTTCCGTTAGAGCTTGCGCTAGTTATATCCACATTTTCCAATCGCAGATTCTTAACCGTACCGCCGGAATATCCACTGGTATCAAAATCGTAATTGCCAATCTGTGCAAAAAGTCCGTTGCTGCCGCTTAACTTGTTTACGGTATAGCCCAAGCCATTAAAGTATCCGGTAAAGGCCGTTTGCATACCGCCACTCTCTTCACCTGCAGCCCCCAAGGATGTGAAGGAGGCAGAACTCAAGTCAACATCCCCAGCCAGCAGATACTTTTTGTCCAAATCCGTAATCTGGCTCAAATCTGTAACCAAGGTCGCCCCATTCGCATCTTGAGCATGGAGTTTTGATGTCTGTCCTCCCGTCAGGCTAAGATTGCCATCGGTAGTACCAATAATCACATTTGTTGCCCCGGTCACACTAGTGACCTTATCAAGTACAGCCGTATTCTGCAAAACTACTTCCTCGGCATTAAGCACTAGGGAGTTGGCGGCCTCGACGTTTACCAGCGCTACAGAAATATCGCTC
This sequence comes from Selenomonas sp., assembly GCA_017940705.1. Next base: position 2,629 of record JAGAYB010000241.1, read on the forward strand.
CCCTCAGTAACACTGCTTCCCAAAATTGACGGATTTGTATTGCCATTGAGGAAAGCCGCCGTATCCACACTGTTAATCGGCGCTGTGGAGGCCGTCAGCGAGCCGACATTGATAACGGCGCCGCTGCCGAACACGATACCATTGGGATTGACAAGGAAGATATTGCCGCCGCCTGTAAGTGTGCCATAGATATTGGACACATCCGGACCTTTGACCAGATTGAGATAATTACCGGCATCAAAATTGACAGTTTCGCCCTTGGCGATGCTGAAGGCCTGCCAGTTTATGACATTGTTGGCCGCCCCCGTGATGTCCATCGTGCTGCCGCTGACTTTGATGGTGGCACTTTCACTTTGACCGCCTGCCGGCAGTGCCTGCACCAGGGGCAGCAGGGAAAACATACCGACACCTAAGGCCAATGCAATCTTCCTGCCTAAATTTTTCTTAAATTCCGACTTTTTCATTGATATCGCTTCCTTTCATCTTGCCTATCCTAAACAACGGTATTAAAACTGCGCAGCGGCAGCGAAAAATTCCCTTCGCTGCCCTTCTGCACAGCAACCTGACAAAAAATCAGCTTACCAGATTTTCCCCAGCATGAACCACAGCCTGTTCTTGGCCTGCGCATATTCGCTGGTATTGTCACCCAAACCAATGCGGCGCGCATAGTCGAACCGGGCAAAGAAATCGTTGGGGCGCGTCCATGCGACACCGATGCCCCAGCCCTTGAGGGTCGTATTGCGTCTATTCGGATTATCCTCCGAATAGACGCGGCCGCCATCAAGGTATGTGGACAGGGTCAGCCCCTGAACGCGGGGAATATGATAGCGAACCTCGACCGTACCGAGAAAGCCTTTATCCCCCGAACCTTCGCCCTGAGGATAGGCTCTGACGCCATTCATGCCGCCCAGATACATTTCCTCGCTGGAATCAAGGTCACTGCCGGAAACCTGCGCCGATCCTCTTACCAGCACATCCCATTGAGGCGCAAATTTGTGTACCATCGTGGCATCCGCCGTCAGCTTGCTGAAGCTGCCGTCACGCCCATTTAAGGAATCGCCTTTCAACGTACCGCCATAGCCTGTAACGCCATAGCTGAAGGTGGTTTCCGCTTGTTTCTTGAAGCCATTTAGCCCTACATGCACAGCATGGCTGTGTTTTTTCCATTTGAAACCTGCCCTGTCTATCTTATCCTCAATATCACGATAATCATACCCGTAATTAAGGTAAAGCGCCTCTTTGCTGGTATGGAACAGCGGTGTCAGACCGTACAGGCTATAGGTAGTCGCCGTTCCTTTAAAACCATAGGCCGCAAAGTCAGCCCCCAGTTCGTAGTTGCCATGAGAAATGCCCACGCCCAGCCGGGTGCCGCTGCGCCCGACAACGGTATCATAGCGTATGCCAAAGTTCTTCTGGCTGGCATTGGACACCATCCCATTCAAGCCCAGATGATCGCCCATACCGCTCAATTCATACCAGTCGGCGGTAAAACCGTAGCGATAGCGTCCGGCAGGATGACTGCCATAGTTGTTGACATAGAGCATATACGTTTCGGCTTTGCCATTTTCCACCTTGATAACCAAATCGCTCTCGCCCTTATTTGCCCCCGGCTGCAGCAGACCGCCGGCTTTCACGCCGCCCAGACCGATGATATTGTAGAGCGCGGATTCCAGCGATTTTCCTTCCACCATGTCGCCGCTTTTCAGCCCCTTGACCAGACGCTCTAGCACGGCAGTCTTGACCTTGCTTTGGTTATCAATGGAGATATTACCGTATCTTCCCGGCGCTACAGCGATGGTGATATTACCCTCTGCGCTTTTCTGTTCCGGCAGATATGCTGTTGCCGCCGGATAGCCATGAGAACGGAAATAGCCGGTAACTTCGGCGGCGGCCTTATTGAGGTCTGCCAGCGTCACCGTTGTGCCTTCATAACGGGCTGTTATCTTCGCCAAATCCTCAGCCTTATATTTCATGGCTTCATCAGTTGTAACCGTCAGCTTTGTTAAGGCAAAGCTGGCCGTGCTGTCAGCCTGTACGTCATTGGGTACGGCAGTTTCCACATCTGCCGCTGCCTGCTGCCGTTCCAGATTCTCACGCACCGTACCCGGATTGTCGGGAATAGCCGGAGCAGCCGACGCCGTTCCCATCCACATGAAGCCCATAGCGGCCGCAATGAGCCCATACTTCTTCTTGTCCAATTTCTTCATATTCAGAAAACCTCCCTTAACTAACGGCCTGTCTACACTATCGACCGCTTGCTTATAATTTTAAGCCAAAAACGGTACAAATCCTACTGTACTCAGGTACAGTTTTTCCTGTACCTGCTATATCCCCCTCTATTGTAAAATCTTTTTGGTGTTGTTATAATTGAGTATGCGAACAGGAGGTTGGTTATGCTTTACGGTCTATACGCCAGCGCATTTTTTTACAATGTGCTGTTCTATATGATGCTGCTCAGACAAGTGCCTGCCGCAGACATTATCCTTTATAATACTGCCTTTATGCTGTTGTGTAGCGGCGGCATGGTGCTGTATGGCTTTGCCCATGAAAAATTCTCCCTTGCCGCAGGCAGGCGCGCCTTACAAGTTTCCCTGCTGGGCAGCGCCACAGGCATCAGTCTGCTTTCTTTGGCAAAGGGAGCTTGGTTTTCATGGTCTGCAATACTGTTGTTTGCCCTCTCTTTTGGCTATTTGTTTGCCTGTATTGCCCACAAAGCCGCATATCAGATACCTATCGTCAGGCAGGGACGCTTCATTGGCTACTCACTGGCTTTGTCCAATTTCAGCCTGTACTTTGCCCTGCTCCTGCCGGATGCCAGCCAGTCAGCCGTCATGCTGGGCGCTGTCCTGCTGACTTTTTTCCTGCTGAAAAAAATCCCTCATAACACTCTGCCTCAGATGACCTTCGTCAGCCAAGCCGCGGAGGTGAAAAAGAACCTGCCGCTGGCTGTGCTGATTGCAGCTGCCCTTGGGGTGCTGGTGGGTCTTGACGACAGCATTTTTATCCCACGCTTTGCCGAATACGAAGCCTCTTACTTCGGTATATCACGGCTGTTTACTGCGGGCGGCTTTTTGCTGGCAGGCTATCTTGCCGATATGTTTCCTTTTTATCTGCCCATTATTGCCATTGTTGCCAAGAGCGCGCCAATGCTAGTCCGCGCCAGCAGTTCCCAGTTCCTCCTGTCCCTGCTGGCCTACACCGATGCTTTCTTCACCGGGGCGTTGATTGTACTGGTTATCCGTCTGTTCTTCTTTATCGCGCCTTACACCAAACGCCCTGCGCTTTGGGCCACGATGGGCAGAGGGATTGAAATGCCGCTGAGCGGCCTTGCGGCACTATGGGGGACACTGTACCTTGAATCCGCCGGTATCGCTGTGATTTTGGCAGTACATACGGCTTTGCTGCTGCTCTGCGCCATTCTTTTCTATCAGGTACTCATAATCTATGCCCGGACACAAAAATCCCGGCCTCTTACAGCCGGGAATCTCATGAAAAACGATATAAATCCCATCAATAATCTGACGGACAGTGAACTGACACTGGCGGCCAATGCTTCCATCCCCCTGACAGCGCCTAATACAGCCTCCACTCAGGACATCATGCGGAGAGCTTATGGCCTTACAGACAGAGAAGCCGAGGTTTTAATGGAAGTCCTGCAGGAAAAGTCTATTTCCGAAATCGCCGCCGCCCTGTTTGTCACCGAGCGGACTGTAAAATACCATATCGGCAACCTCCTGAAAAAAACAGACTGCAAAAATCAAATAGAACTGCGTGAGAAAATTCAGCTCTGATTTTCGTTAAATTATTGCAATCCGCAGCAAAAAAACTTATAATATAGACAAACGGAGACTGGCGAATTCGCACTCGTCGGCACTCCCCATAGTTATTTGAACATTGAAGAAGGTCGCGACTTGGCAAAAGGTCAGCGGCTTTTTTCGTTACCTAAATTACTTTAGGTACATCAAGACAGCTACAATGAATGACATCGTTGCTAAAAATAAAGACAACTTCTCGTACAGGGTCATGTAGCTCACCTCCCGCAGGAGGAACGCCAACTAATTCGTCAGTCTCCGCTTATTATCATACATTTTTTGTCATGTTCTGGCAATACTTAAAAGCTGTTGCAGCTTATCCCATTCGGGAACTGCGGCGGCTTTTTTGATTTGCGCCAGCTTTTCCGCATCGGCAGGGGGCAGCTGGTAGCCGGACAATTCGCCCAGCATGTACTCCAGACTGTCGTAATCAAAACTTGTTACAATCTCCGTCAGCGTCTCCCATGCCTCGCTTAGTTCTGCCTGGCTGATGGGCACTTTATCTTCTGCTGCCTTTTCCGCCGGAATCAGCATGGACAGGCTGGCCGCATAGCTGCGGTAAAGGTCAAGCAAAGGTCCTGTGCCTGTTTCTATCTCGTCACAGTAACAGTTATTGCCTGCGTCCTCCAGACGCCGTGCCTTTTCCGAAAGCTCTGCCGCGCCCACCACCCGGGCCGTACTTTTAAGCGCATGCACCTTGGTTGTGTAATTCTGCCAGTCACCGGTATCATAGTAACGCTGGATTTCCTCAGCATTGCTTTCAATGGACTGGGCAAAGACCTTCAGGGCATCCATATAAGCCGTCACAGAACCGCAGTGCTCCACGCCCTTATGGGGGTCAATCCCTACCACATATTCCAGCCAGTCCGGCAGTTTTTCTTCTTGCGGCACGGCTACCACTCCGGCTGCCCTGACCTTTTCCTGCGGCAGCATATTACGCAGCATATCTTCCAGCTTATGGCTGTCAATGGGCTTAGTCAGGTAGTCATCAAAGCCTGCC
>JAGAYB010000242.1 GCA_017940705.1 Selenomonas sp.
CCGAAGTGGCAGACAGGCAGGGTGCGGCTGATAGTGGGGAGCCTGGCCGGCTTCCTGCTGACGGTGCTGTTTATCGCGCGCTTTCCTTATTATAGGGAATTTCACATGACCTACAGCATGCAGATTTTTCAGGGCTGGCATGATGATAAGACCGCCCTGCTGGGAACCATGGTGCATGAGTACGGCCTGATTCAGGGGCTTTTGGCGGCAGTCCTGATAACTGCCGTGCTGACGTGGCTTTTGCACAAGCTGCTCCGCCTGCCGACACGGGAAGTAAACTTACCCATGGGCAGGGTGGCGGCAGGCTGTCTGGCTTTTATTGTAACCTTTGCCTTTATGTTTTTCTGCCGCTGGGGCGGCGGTGTTTCCTACGCTACCGGCGTGAATTGGGAGCATTGCGCCCTGACCAAGGATGATTTCCTCAATGAATGTATCCTTGACGATGTACAGGGCATATACCGGGCCATCAACACGGAAAAACGTATGCAGCAGGGGGATATATACGGTGTGGACAAGGCCGCTCTGGCGCAGATACAGGCAGCTGATGTGGCAGGAGCCATCGGGCGGCAGGCGCCGGGGGCGAAGATAGCAAAGCCGCGCCATATCTTCATCATCCTCGAAGAAACGGGCATGCAGTGGCCCATGATGGATAAGTATGCACAGCTGCATATCGCTGACGGCATCAAAAGCCTCGCGCAGGACGCGCAGGGCTATTACACCAGCAATTTCATGCCAAACGGCGAATTTACCTCCGTGGCGATTACCGGAATGATTACGGGGATTCCCGAAATCAATGTCCGGGTGAATTATCAGCCGCGCAGCTATCAGGGGCTTTATCCCACGGCCATGTCCATACCCTTCCACGAGCTGGGTTATAAGGTAGACTTCTGGTACGGCGGTGCGCCGTCATGGGATGCGATAAGCCGGCTGGCGCTGGCTCAGGGCTTTGATAATTTTTACGGTTTCCCCGATTTGCACGCGCCGAAGACTACGCCGTGGGGAACCAATGACGGCTATCTGTTTGCAGCCCTAAAGGAGCATCTGGCGCAGGAAGAACCGACAGTCCATGTCATAATGACCACCAGCAACCATCCTCCCTATAATCTTGATCTGCAGGCGGAAAACTTTGATGTGGCAAAGGCAGAGGAATTGGTGCGCCAGCTGATTCCCGAGGAAAAAGACCCGCATAATCTGGCGGTGGAACTGGGACATTATTATTATATGGATAAGGTGGTCACGGAATTTGCCCGGGAGACTTTGGCGGCATATCCTGACAGCCTGTTTGTCATCACCGGCGACCATGCGGTGCGTTCGAATCCCGGGCCGCAGCCCACTATCTATGAATTCCAGACGGTGCCCTTGGTGCTGTATGGCGCAGGCGTAACTAAGGATATCCTGCCGGAAAAGGCCGTGGGCGGCTGTATCGGGATAACGCCGACGCTCATAAATCTCATTGCGCCCGAGGGCTTTAAGTACAATTCCATTGCGCCCGCGATAGGGGCGTGGCCGGCAGCCTTCAACCGCAGTACGTTCCTCACCGACAAGGTCATTGGCCGTATCGAAGATGACAAGACGGAACTGCTGCCCAGTGTAGAAAATGCAGATATGCAGGCAGAACGGGGAAAACTTGACAGCTTCCTCAAGGAAATGCGTACAATGGGGTACTGGCTGGTCACTCATCGTGAATGATTACAGGGGGGAAATGCTTGTATAAAAATATACTGGTCATCAATCTCATGCAGATTGGCGACCTTATGCTGACAACTCCGGTACTGGGGGCTTTGCGCGCGGCATATCCTCAGGCAAAAATCACGCTGCTGGCAGACAGCCGCTGGAGTGAACTGGTGGAATGCAACCCCCATGTGGATGCCTGCCTGTTTATGGATAAAAAAGGCAGGGACAAGGGGATACGGTGTTTGCTGAGCTTTGTGGGCAGGGTGCGGAAAATGAACTTTGATTTGGTCATCAACCTGCACCGCAATGAGCGCTCGTCAGCTATCGCAGCAATGAGCGGCGCTCCGCGAATCGTGGGCTACAGCAAGCCGCCCTGGTCACTGCTCTTTGACAAGGTGCTGAAAAATCCTTCATTGGCCAGACGCGCCGGCAAGCGGCGTATCCCCGGCACACAGCATCAGGTTCATTCCCACATGGCGGTGCTAAAAGAGGCTTTGGGCATTGAAGAGCCAAAAGACGTGGGGCTGGTGCTGTGCCTGTCTGATTCGGCGGCACAAACGGCAGAAGAACTTTGGCAGCAGGAATTTTCCCCCGCAGATAAGGTCATCGCCTTTAATATCGGCGCCAGCTGGGAGACCAAGCGCTGGCTCACGCAATACTTTGCGCAGGCGGCGGATATGCTGATAGAAAAGGGCTATCATATCGCCTTTTTCGGCGGCCCCATGGATAAGGACATCGTGGCAGAGTGCCGCAGCAGGATGGAGTACAAGGACAGCGGTCAGGTGCATATATTCACCGGCAGGGTGAGCCTGGCGGTACTGGCAGGACTGCTGCGCCGTTGCGTGCTGATGCTGACGACAGATTCCGGGCCTATGCACATCGGCGTGGCCATGAATCTGCCGCTGGTGACTATGTTCGGCGCGTCGCCGGTGCCGGGATTCTATCCCTACGATGGCAGGTCGGTGCTGGTAAAGACACCGGAAAAATGCCATCCCTGCGGCATACATCAGTGCCAGCGCGAAGGCGAGGGCAATCTGGCCTGTATGAAAAATATCCCCGTGGCGGCTGTAATGAACTTTGTTTGGGAGTTGTTGGATAAGTACCACGGTGAACCGGCTTATAAATTGCCGCCGCACTATGGTGATTATCAGTGCCGGGTGATTGACCTGTCAAAAGGAGAATTTTGATGGATAAACAGAAAATGTATGACTTTGTGGCGCAGGCTACGGAAAAATGCCGGCTGCTGGTAGTCGGTGATGTGATGCTGGATAAGTATTACTATGGCGAAGTGACCAGAATTTCCCCGGAGGCGCCGGTGCCGGTCACAAGGGTGCTGAGCCAAAAGGAAACTCTGGGCGGCGCAGCCAACGTGGCGCACAACTTAGCTCTGCTGGGCTGTCAGACGGAAATCGCCGGATATGTGGGGGATGATTACCACTGTCAAAGCCTGACGGATAAGTTTACCGCCAGAGGTATAGAGTTCCGCGGCCTTATCCATACGGACAGGCCCACCACGACAAAACTGAGGGTTATCGGCGGCCACCAGCAGATGCTGCGCCTTGACTTTGAAGAGGCTGACCCCATGACCGGGCAGTACGCCCAGCGGCTGCAAAATTTTGTCAGCGCCCGGCTCAGTGAGGGCGTGGACGGCGTGATTATTTCCGACTACGGCAAAGGCGCCTGTACCCCGGAGACCTGTCAGGCCGTCATCAAATGCTGTCATGCTCAGGGGGTGCCCGTGGTGGTTGACCCCAAAGGCACGAACTGGGGCAAGTACAGCGGCGCAGACTATATCACGCCGAATTTTAAGGAGCTCAATGCGGTGCTGCCGGAAAAAATCAAGAATCAGGACGCAGCTATCGAGCAGGCAGCCCGTTACGTCATGGGCAAGTTCGGTATCAAGCAGGTGCTGGCGACCCGTTCGGAATTCGGTATGTCGCTGGTGACAAAGACGGGAGCGAAGCACATCCCCACCAAGGCGCAGGAAGTCTTTGATGTATCCGGCGCCGGCGACACGGTTATTGCCGTATTTACCCTGGGGCTGGCAGGCGGCCTGGCGCCGGAAATTTGTGCCTATATGTCCAACATGGCCGCCAGTGTGGTCGTGGCGAAGGTGGGGACTTACGCGGTAAGCCGCGAAGAATTGTTAGAGGTATTGCGCTAAAGGGAGGATTTTTAATGATTATTGTAACTGGCGGTGCCGGATTTATCGGCAGCAATCTGGTGAAGGAACTCAATCGCCGTGGGCGGACGGATATACTGGTGGTAGATGACCTGAAGGACGGGCAGAACTACAAGAACCTGCGCGGCTTGAAATTCATTGACTACCAGCACAAGGACGATTTTTTGCAGTGCATTGAAAACGATGATTTCGATGGCACGGATATTGATGCCGTATTCCATGAAGGGGCCTGCTCCGATACCATGGAGTATGATGTCAACTACATGATGCGCGTCAACTATGAGTATTCCAAGTCCCTGCTGCATTTCTGCCTGCAGCACCGTATTCCCTTCCTGTATGCGTCGTCGGCCTCCACGTACGGCAGCGGCAAGAATGGTTTCCGCGAAGGTGATGAGTGTGAGGACGCGTTGAATCCGTATGCCTTCTCCAAGCTGGCCTTTGACCGCTATGTACGTCAGGTTATGCCGGAGGCGCAGAGCCAGATTGTAGGCCTGAAATATTTCAACGTTTACGGCCCGCAGGAACATCATAAGGGCAAGATGGCCTCAATCTTCTATCAGCTGTACAATCAGGTCAATGAAACCGGCAAGGCACGGCTGTTTCAGGGCTGGGGTGAGATTGCCGGGACACCCGTTAAGGACGGCGAGCAGCGCCGCGACTTTGTCTATGTCAAAGACGTGGTGAATGTGAACCTCTGGTTCTGGGAGAACAAGGGGCAGAGCGGCATCTACAACTGCGGCACGGGTCATGCCCATACCTATAACGAAGTGGCTGAGGCCGTAATCAGCGCCCTGGGCAAGGGCGAAATCGCCTACCGTGAATTCCCCGAAGTCCTCAAGGGCAAGTACCAGAACTTCACCGAGGCCGACACGACAAACCTGCTGGCAGCCGGCTACAATGAAGGCTTCCATGAAATGAAGGACGCTGTCAGGGAATATGTGGAGTTCCTCAATAAAGGTGGCTATTTTGACTACAACGAAGACTAAGGCCGTATTCTTTGACCGTGACGGCACCCTCAATGTCGATATTGCCTATCTGCACAGG
>JAGAYB010000243.1 GCA_017940705.1 Selenomonas sp.
GCAAAGGAAGAAGAAAACTGCTGCGAAAGTCCTGCAGGAAAAACTAGCGGAGAAAAAGAAGGAAACGGCACCGAAAAATAAGGAAATAGCTGATGGCTCTGCTGATTTGCTGAACAATATGCGCGTACATGATCCTAAAGTTACGGAGATTCTCCAAGAAAATGCTGAAAAGATTATGCAGCTGCCATATAATGGTAATCCTGTCTTGGCTAAGGCTTATTTACAAAATGTTACGGCTATGGGGAAAAGTCCTGACTTTAAGGATACGAATGAATTGACCAATTATCTGCGGGATAATTTTCAGGTATTTCGTGGCGGCATGACGCAGATTTCCGGTAAGTATTTACGCAAGTGTCTGACGGATAGCGACAGCCGCGACAAGTTGTTTGCTGCGTTGCAGGCGGCAGATGAATCCTATGCCAGCCGTAAAGACGAAGTGGGGTTTCAGGGTATGCGCGTTATCATTGATGATGAGGGTGAGGTGACGATGGAATCGAGCAAGCGCACTGTAAGTATCAATGAGGACAAACGCCGGCGGCAGATAGCGGCGGCTGCAACACGGGGGGATATGCAGGCGGTACTGGCTATCCTAGAGCAGGATTTGCAAGAACTGGAGGACGGTTATAAGCAAAATGCCTGTGACGCCGCCGAAGTGGAAAAGGCCAAGAAACTTATAGAACAGGCTAAGGAACAAATGGGCAGGCTGCCAGACCGGCCGCCCACCATGGCAGAGGCAAGCGCCCAGACTATCAATATGCTGATATAAATTCACCCAAGGCCACGCGTTCGTGCGTGGTTTTTGTTTGTTGTGATATAGGCAGCAGGTAAATCCCGATTCTTCAAGAATAATACAATGAAGAATATTGTTTACGGTAAATGATTAAATATATGATTACCATAGGTGGGGAGGTGCTAAATGGTGGCAGTTGAGGATATAGATTCTTTTTATGCCAAACAGGAACTGCGTCCGGAATTGCTCAAGGCGGCTGCTGCTTTTCGTGCGCAATATGCATGGCAGGGACAGCGGCCGGTCAATAAGCCACGCTTTCCGTATTTTGGCCAGGATATTCTGGCCAAGGCCGTAGCTGCGCTGCTGGCAGGAGCGAACTTGCTGTTGGTCGGGCCTAAGGCTGTGGGTAAAAATATTTTGGCGGATAATCTGGCCTGGCTGCTCGGCAGGCCGGCCTGGAATGTGTCCTTTCATATCGATGTGGACGCGGCGTATCTGATTGGTATGGATACCTTTCGGGAGGGCGCAGTATGTTTTCGGCCAGGGCCGGTATATGAGTGTGTAACAGCCGGCGGAATCTGCATTTTGGACGAAATCAACATGGCCAGAAATGAGGCGCTGGCGGTACTGCATTCCCTGCTCGACCACAGACGGCAGCTCGAAGTGCCGGGATATGACCGGCTGTGCTTACACCCTGCGGCCCGGTTTATCGGGACGATGAATTATGGCTACGAGGGAACACGCGAACTTAATGAGGCACTGCTGTCCCGGTTTGTGGTGCTCAACCTGCCTGTGCCAGGGGCGCAGGAGCTGCGGGAACTTTTGACCTATGAATTTACGGATTTGCGTATTGAGGCCGCCGACACCTTAGCCGCCTTGTTCCTTGACTTGCGTACAAAATATGAGGCCAGGGAAATTTCCGGCCGGGCTGTGGACCTGCGCGGCTTGCTGGACGCCGTGCGGCTTGTCCGTCAGGGACTCACAGCAGAAGAGGCTTTGGCTATGGGTTTGACGGGGAAGTGCTTTGATGTTCAGGAACGGGCTTTGGTGAAGGATTTGCTGGCCCTGCGTGTTCCCCCTGACTGGGGGAGAAAAGAGCTGTTTGTGGAGTGAGCCATCATGACATACGAAAGCCTGCACAGTCAAAGGCAGAAAAGGGCGTTGAATATTGTATGGGCGGCTGCTGGCCAGTATGACTTTTGGCCGGATTTTTTGGCCTTTCAGTCAAACGGTGAGCCGGACCTATATTTAAATTCCATTGTCGGTCTGGTATGCCGTCACTATGACAGGGAAAAGCTGACAGCCTATCTGCATGGAAAACTGGATAAATCTCTCTTTGGTGAACTATTTACAGAGCTCTTTTGGCTGGGGTTGGAAAATGCGGCCTATGAACGGGAATTGCCTTGCCGGCCAGTGCTGAGAGAATTACGCTGCCGCCATGCCCGGCAATTTTTGACAGAATCAGCGTCGGTTGATATTTCCCTGCAGCAGCTAATGCTCAGGCAGGAACTGGTGCATACCTTGAAATGTGCCAGATGCCGGGAGATTTTAACGCAGCCGTCAGGCTTACTGAATCCTTGGGAAAAGGGGCTTTACCAGGCAATGGTTTTTACAGGCAGCCTGTCTACAGAAGAACTTATTGCGGCTATGGAAGAAATTATCCGGAAGTTTTTCCGCGGTCATTGGTATAATAAGCCACGGACTGTAATTCATTTTTATGGCAATTCCTGGCTGCTGAAACTGCTGAAAAAGTTTTGGCCACAGGGAAATGAGGCACCGGAACA
>JAGAYB010000244.1 GCA_017940705.1 Selenomonas sp.
GCTTATGTCGCTCCGGTAGCTTATGCAGAGCTTGATGACATACTCAAAAAGGCGGAGGAGGCTGGGGAGCCTCCCTTCCTGCTGCTGCTGGATGAATTGGAAGACCCGCACAATCTGGGTGCGCTTTTACGCACAGCTGATGCTACCGGAGTTCATGGGGTGCTCATTCCCAAGCGTCGCAGTGTGCCTTTGACCGCTACGGTGGCTAAGACCTCTGCGGGGGCTGTGGAATATGTACCTGTTGCCCGTATCGGCAATATCTCGCAGACGCTGAAAGCCTTAAAGGAAAAAGGTTTTTGGGTAGCCGGCGCTGATATGGACGGCAGTCAAAACTATTATGAAGCCGATTTGACCGGGCCGCTGGTACTGGTTGTCGGCAGTGAAGGCAAAGGCATGGGACGTCTCACCAAAGAGCAATGTGATTTTATCGTCAGGATGCCCATGGTGGGGAAGATTAACTCCCTCAATGCCTCGGTAGCCGGTTCAATCCTGATGTATGAGTCCCTGCGTCAGCGTTTGGCAAAGAGAAAGTAAAGTTATCTCCTGATAAATAGGGACTAAAGTCCTAAATACTTTCTTGACGTTAAGAAGGACTTTGGTTTATAATCAAACATACAGGGGATTGCAAAAAAATGAAAATGGGGATTTTCAGTAAAGGGGAACACGCTATGGAAGCAGAACAAACTACAGAAGAACTGTTTGTAGAAGAATTATACGGCGAATTTGCTAATCTCACGGACGAGGAGATATTACTTGCCATTAAGGATAGTAATGACAAAGCTGCCCTGGATTATCTGATAAATAAATACAGGAATTTTGTACGGGCAAAAGCCCGTTCCTACTTCCTCATCGGTGCTGACCGTGAGGATATTATACAGGAAGGCATGATTGGCTTTTATAAAGCGATTAGAGATTTTCGCAATGACAAGCTGTCATCCTTTCGTGCTTTTGCAGAATTATGTGTAACGCGGCAGATTATCACGGCCATTAAGACCGCTACCCGGCAAAAACACATACCGCTCAATTCGTATATTTCGCTGAATAAGCCCATATACGATGAAGATTCGGACAGAACCCTGCTGGACGTTTTGTCCGGGGCAAAGGTTTCTGACCCCGAGGAGCTGGTTATCAGCCGGGAAGAGTTTGTCGATATTGAAAAGAAGATGGAGGAAATCCTTTCCGATTTGGAATGGAAGGTTCTCATGAGTTATCTTGATGGCAAGAGTTATCAGGAAATTGCTGAGGATTTGGACCGCCATGTGAAGTCTATAGACAACGCTCTGCAGCGTGTGAAACGTAAATTGGAGAAGTATATGGAAAAAAGAGGCGACGAGCTTGATGTCACTACCATCTACCGTGGCCTGAGTTCCATAAACCGCCGCTTGCGTGGCGTCGAAGAAGACGATTATCTGCATTGAAATCATTTATAAGTGCTGCTTAAAGGCCTAAGAAGTTCTTGGGCCTTTTTTCTATGTAATTTTTTAGCAGGGCAGAAGGATTTTTTTGCCATGAATGCGAATAAATCAGACATGGAGGTGATTAGTTTGTGCAGAATTAAAAACTTAAGCCGCATGTTATTAGCTTTTGGCCTAATGATGGCACTGTTTTTGGGAGGAATGCCCAGAGCGTGGGCTCAGGACAGCTGGGTGGTTTATCTCTACATGTGCGGTTCGGACCTGGAAACTAATAACAGTTTTGCTACGGAGAATTTACAGGATTTGCGCAAAGTTGCTTTGCCGGAGAATGTTAAATTTGTCGTGCAGACCGGCGGTGCTGAAAAATGGCACATGGCAGGTGTGCCGTCCGATGCCATAGCCCGGTACGTCTTAGACAATCAGGGCTGGCATCAGGTGGAGAAGCTGCCGGATGCCAGTATGGGTGTCAGCAGCACGCTGGAAGGTTTCCTGCGTTATGCCAAGGAGAACTATCCGGCGGAACACCGGATGCTGATCTTCTGGGATCACGGCGGCGGCAGTATTGATGGTGTTTGCAGCGATGAGCGCGATGAAAAGATTTTGCAGCTGGCAGATATCAAAAGGGCTTTGACAGCCGTGGAAAAGAATGATGTCAACAAGCCGGCCTTTGATGTGGTATGCTTTGACACCTGCCTGATGGCAACCTTGGAAACGGCCAATGTTTTTCAGGGATATGCCAAATACATGGTGGCCTCGCAGGAGGTTATGCCCGGCACGGGTACTGACTATACCTCATGGGCAGGAAAGGTGGCGCAGAATCCGGCTATCGACGCATTATCCCTGAGCAAGGAAATCTGTGACTCCTTTATGGCGCGCTGCGAAAAGTATGATGTCCATGAAAAAGCTACCCTTTCGGTGCTGGATATGAGCAAGCTGCCGGCAGTAAATGCAGCTTATGAACGGATGGGACAGGAAGCGCTGCAGCAGGTTAAAAGCTCGCCGGTATATTTCTTTACCGGTTTTAACCGCGTAGCTTACGAAGTGGAAAACTATGGCCCCAACAGCGCGGTTGAAGAACAATGGACCAATATGGTTGATCTGGGGTCTTTGGCGGCAGGCATGACAGAGCTGCCCTCGGCAGCAGATGTGGCAAGAGCGGTAGACGCCGCTGTAGTCTATCGGGTTGCCGGCCCTTATCGTCAGTACGGCAAGGGGCTTTCCTGCTACTACAATCTGGACGGACAGCAGGAAACTGTAGCCAAGTATACGCATCTACCGCAGGTCAGCAATAGCTTTGCCAGTGTCTACAGCCAAATGGTGGCAACCGGTAGCAACGGAAAACCGTTATACGCTTTTGACCTAAGCAAAGTGGCGGATATTCCCATAACGTGGGATGAAAATAATGTCGCTGTCGTGCAGGTGCCGCCGCAGGATGCCAACGGCATCAGCTCGGTAAACTGCTATCTGGTGCAGAACCTTCCCGATGGCAAACTGTACTATTTGGGCAATGATGCCAAGGTACAGGCTGATTGGGCAGGCGGCGTCTTCAAAGCAGGCTTTGACGGTTTGTGGCCGGGCCTTAACGGACATATCATCTACATGTCTATGGATGAATCCCGGGCAGGCTACAATCTTTATAACTCCCTCATTCTCATCAACGGCGAAAAATATTCGCTGCATTCGGCCTTTAATCATGCGGAAGGCAAATTCGAGATTCTGGGTGCCTATAAGGTGTCAAAAGATGGTTTCCTTGACAGGGAAATCCGCATGTTGAAACAGGGCGATAAAATCACGCCGCTCTTCCTTGACAGCAATGCCAAGATTGTGAAGGGGGAAACCTTTACGCTGACGGCTGAGCCGCAGCTGGCTGATGTTGCTCTGCCGGATGGACGTTACGAGTATTACTTCAATTTCTCGGCTCCGCAGAATGATGATGTTCTGTCCGACCCCGTAGTCTATACGGTAACGGGCGGTCAGATACAGGTGGAAAAATCTTAACGCGGCAAGAACGAATTGCAGAGGAGATTTCCGTAAGCCCCTGTTGGCATAACGAACCAACAGGGGCTTTATATTTTCCGTGAAAAAAGATTTGACAAAAGCTGCAAAGTGTGGTATTTTTTTTTTTTTTGAGGGGTCTTGGGGAGGCAGAGGACATTGCAGAGGAAACATGGACACTCTGGGGCACAGTCAATCCGCCTTCAAGACTGCTTAAAAAATTTTTGAAGGAGGAGTTTCTTAATGAAAAAGACTCTTTGTTCCGCTCTGACTACGGCTCTCGTAGTTGGCGCTGCCAGCAC
>JAGAYB010000245.1 GCA_017940705.1 Selenomonas sp.
AGCGCCATCTGTACAGCATCACCAAGATTCAGCTGCACCGTACTGGCAGCCATAGCCGTACCGGCAGAGGCAGTCAGCAGACCGCCCAAAACCAAAGCCGTTAATTTTTTATAAAAATGATTTCTCTTCAAGACAAACTCCTCCTTAGCCTTATATCTGTATTATGAAAGCCGCCCTGCGGCTGGGATTATCTTCGTTAAAAAGCCTGTTTCAGGCCCACATAGGCCGCCCGGCGGTCACTGTGATTTACATCCTTCCACTGCCCCATGAGCCATGTATCTCCGGCAATGCGGTACTGTGCGCCCAGACGCAGGGAAAAATCATTGAACTTATACGCATCGGCAGTAAATTTAAAATTCCTGCCGGCATACGCATCAAGGCCGACACCGGCTTCACCGTGAATTACTCCGGCACGGGCACCCAGACTTTTTCCCCGGCTGCCCACCTGAAAATTCATCCGGCTGCCATCGCCGATATCCTCAATACCCATATTGAGAAACGGGCCCTGCTCCATACCTGCCACAAAGTTCAGATTCGTGTCCCAGTCCCGTTTGCCGCCGCTGTATAAAACATCTACACTGGCCTCAGTCTTGATGGAATCAAGCTGCTTTTTTATCTTTTTCGCCTTGTCTGTCAGCTCACGGGCATTGTGGATGGTCTGCTTGGCATCCTCAATGGTCTTTTCATCTCCGGCCACTTTGGCTACGCCTTCGGTGATGACCCGGATCTGCTCACTGGACTTGGCGATATTATCAAGGGTTATCCGCAGGTTCTCTGCTGTCTGCGGGTCAGCGCCCACCGTGGCCAGATTGGCCATCATGGCCTCTACCGAGTTCATGGTGCGGCTCAAGCTGCCCGTGGCCATATTGAGGTTGCTCAGCAGCTGGTTGATATTGCCCTGATTGCTGACGGCAATGTTTTCCATAGCCGCCGTCATACCGCTTATATGGGCGGTGGTATCACGCATATTTATGGCCATTTGGATAAAAGATGCCTGAAAATCGCCATTGCCGATGACTTTGTTCATGCCCTCCAGCAGATTTTGGGCTTCTGCCGCCAGCTTGATCATACTCTGCATCATGTCATCCATGCCGACTTCATCCTGTCCCTGCAGGTAGTCGCCATCTTCCACCCAGCCGCTGTTGGTGTCTCCGGGCAGAATGTTGATGAATTTATCACCCATAACACCGTTGGCGCTGACCACGACCTGCGAGTTCTGCGGTATTTTCACATCGTCATTTATGTGCATGGTCACCGTCACGCCGCGCCCGTCATTGGCCACAGACTCCACGCTGCCCACCGGCACCCCGGAAAGCCTGACCTGCGACTGCTGTTCGATGCCCACCACCTGTTTAAATCCGGCGTATAGGGTGTAGCCTTTATCGCCTCCCAGCTTTAAGCCGCTCAGCATGATAACGACTCCGGCAAACAAGGCCAGACCTGCCAAGGTAAAAGCGCCCACCTTTGCTTCTGTTGTCATGCAGTCTGTCCCTCCTTTGCCATGTGCAGCACCCGGAAGAAATCCTGCACACGCTCATCCTTTATCTGCTTAAAATTTTCCACCGTATCTACGGCGATAAGCTCCCCCTCGTAAACCATGGCAATGCGGTCAGCGATACGGCAGGCACTGGCCATGTCGTGCGTAACCACCACTGAGGTAACATAGAGCTTTTTTTGCATATCCACAATCAGTTCATCAATTTTCGCTGTGGTTATGGGGTCAAGGCCGGAACTAGGCTCATCGTAAAAGATGATATCGGGGCCAAAGGCAATGGCTCTGGCAAGCCCCACCCTTTTTTTCATACCGCCGGACAGTTCTCCCGGCATCTTTTTTTCCACACCGGGCAGTCCCACCAGTTCCAGTTTTTCCTTGATAATCCGCTGTATTTCTGCCTCCGGCAGGTGCTTGTGTTCCCGCAGTCCAAAGGCCACGTTTTCCCCGACAGTCATGGAGTCAAACAAGGCGGAATACTGAAACACCATGCCCATGTTCAGCCGGACTTTATCCATTTCTTTCTCCGAAAGCCCGGTGATTTCCTGTCCGTTTATGTAAATTTCTCCGCTGTCGGGACGAATAAGCCCCACCAGCAGCTGCAGCAGGGTGCTCTTGCCGGAACCGGAACCGCCGATAACGGCCAGCGTCTCCCCTTTTTTAATCGTCAGGCTGACATTGTGCAGAGCGTATTTACCATCGTAGACCTTACATACATTCGACAACCGAATCATATTATCCTCCTGCTGACTCCATAACGTTAGTATAAAATAAAGGTCAGCATGGCATTCAAGATAAAAATAACAATTATGGATGTCACCACTGTACGGGTGGTGGCCTTACCTACGCCTTCGGCCCCGGCCGGACAGTGCAGGCCGTAATAGCAGCCCAGCACCGCGATGACATTGCCGAAGAATATCGCTTTTATCATACCGCCTGTGAGGTCAAAGACCTCCGCAAAGGTATGGATGGAATTGATGTAGCTAAAGGAACTGATGCCCGAGTAATACACCGCCACCAGATAACCGCCCAGAACGCCGACAACGTCGCCGAACACGGTCAAAATCGGTACTACCAGCATACAGGCCAGCATCCGCGGCACGATGAGATAATTGACAGGGCTTACCGCCATAACGCGGAGGGCATCAATCTGCTCAGTGACCTTCATGGTGGAAATCTCTGCCGTGATGGCAGCCCCCACGCGGCCGGCGCAGACCACACCCACCAGCACCGGCCCCAGTTCACGGCCGATGGCGATGGAGATTATGCCGCCCACGGTGTTCTGCGCCCCAAAGCGTATCAGGATGTCTGCCGTCTGCAGGGCAAACACCGCCCCCGTAAACAGCAGCGTCAGGCTCACAATCAGCAGGGAATCAACCCCCAGATGTGACATCTGCGCCAGAATGTGTCTGGTGCGCGGCCGATGGCACAGCTCCTGAAATGTATCACGATAAAGAAGCACGATGGTGCCAAATTCGGCCAGCCGCGCTATAACCCACGCGCCCAGCAGCTCTAAAAAACGCATCCAGCGTGCCTCCCTTCCTTGCATTTTATTACCCCTTAGATTTTAACAGGCTTGGGGCAATTAGTAAATATAAGTTTACTATTTTTTATGCAAAATTTCAATTATTAAATTTCATAGCCTCGGCCTTGGCCAGTTCATCACAGCGTTCATTCTGCGCCACGCCCACATGGCCTTTGACCCAGTGAAAACGCACCTGATGGTCAGCAAAGGCGGCATCCAGCTTTTGCCACAAATCCTGATTTTTCACCGGCGCGCCCGTGGCTGTCACCCAGCCTTTGCGTTTCCAGCCGGCCAGCCAGTTTTTGGTAAAGGCGTTTTTTAGGTACTGGCTGTCGGTATATAAATCAATCACGGCTCCGGCCTTGGCAAAGGTCAGCGCTTTCAGGGCTGCCGTCAGCTCCATGCGGTTATTGGTAGTCGAGGCTTCGCCGCCTGATAATTCCGTCTGCCTGCCGTCCGTTTTATCGGTAATCACCGCCGCCCAGCCGCCGGGGCCGTCGGGATTACGCAGGCAGGAACCGTCGGTATAGATAATGTAATCTGCCGTTCCGTCATCATTTGCGGGGGACGCCTCCTGCGCTGCGCTTTTGGCTCTGCTTCCGCCATAGGGCGGCACATAATCGAGGTTCAGCCATTTTACAGCTTCGTTCGGGTCGGTAAAACCTTTGAAACGCGCCCCTTGAAAACCATCGACCTGTGCCTTGCACTCTGCCCATGTTGCAAATATCCCCGTCTTGCGTCCTGCCCGGACAGCATAAACTTTTTTTCCTGCCATCTTACCCTTCCCATCTTGTAAATAAATCAATCTGCAGCCCCAGCTGGTCACAGATTTTCCCCACCAGCATATCCACCAAATCCTCAATGCTTCGCGGACGATGATAGAACCCGGGCGCAGCCGGTACAATGCGGACACCCAGCCGTGCCAGCGTCAGCAGATTTTCCAAATGGATGGCATGCATGGGCGTTTCCCGGGGCACCAGCACCAGCCTGCGGCCTTCCTTGAGCGTCACATCCGCGGCTCTGGTCAGCAGATTATCCGATAGGCTGTGAGCAATGCTGGCCGCGGTTTTCATCGAGCAGGGCAGTACCACCATGGCATCTGCCTG
>JAGAYB010000246.1 GCA_017940705.1 Selenomonas sp.
GATTTTGAAGTAGATTTTTGAATTAGGTTGATAATTGTTGTGATAACTATTATAATACTTATAGAGATTATTTTGATTCGACCTAGTATTATAATAATATTAGAAAGGTGGAAACTATGAGCGATACTGACAAGGAAATGAGCCATTTAGAAAAGCTGGAGGCTCGTATGGCCAAGCTGCGAATGCAGATTGCCAAGGAGAAAAAGAAGGAATCGGCCAAGGTTCGCAAAGAGCGAACCCACCGCCTGATCAAAAAGGGTGGTTTGGTCGAAATGGTTTGGGGCGATTCTGTGGATGCTGGCTTGCTGGTGGGGCTTTTGGATTCACGGAAGGAGCTTATACAAAATCCCGAAAGTGGACAGGCACGGGAATTAAAAGCCCGTGGCGATAAGTTGATAGCGGAGCGGGAGCGTGGAAAGGAGGCTCACAAGAAGGATGGAGGCGCAAGAGCAGAATCTGCTGGAAATCCGGCAACAACAAGCACAGCGGGACAAAACGCTGAAAATGCTGCGGACAGCTATGCGAGGATTCATTGATTATTTCGATGACCCGCGAGTGGTGGAAATCATGCTGAACGGCGATAAGTCTTTGTGGATTGAGCGTGTCGGAGAGGGCATGATTGACACCGGGCGAAGAATTGAGCCGGTGGATGCTGAACGCTTTATTTCCATAGTCTCCACGGTTACACAGGATAAAATCAACAAGCAAAAGCCGTACTTGTCCGGCGAACTTCCAATATGGGGGAGCCGTATTCAGGCGGTTATCCCGCCGGGGTCGGTGAATCCAGTTTTCTCCATTCGCCAAAAGGCGAAGGTCATTTTCCCCTTATCGGATTATGTGGCCAAGGGTATCATGACCGAGAAACAGCATAATGTCATTTTAGATACGGTTTGGCAGAGGAAAAATATCTTAGTGGTCGGAGGTACGGGCACAGGTAAGACTACTCTCACTAATGCGATTTTGCAGGAGATAGCCAAGACAAAATCCCGGCTTCTGATACTGGAAGACACGGCAGAGTTGCAGTGTGATTACTCAAATACGATATTCCTGCGCCAGCGTGAAGGGTTCTCCATGCGGCAAATGGTTCGTTCCTGTATGAGACTTCGCCCTGACCGTATCATTGTAGGTGAGGTTACGGATGGGGCAGCCTTAGATTTGCTGAAAGCGTGGAATACTGGTCATCCCGGAGGTATATCGACAATTCATGCCGATAGTGCGGGGGCTGGCCTTATCCGCTTGGAACAGCTTATTCAAGAGGTGCTGCCGAATCCTCCCCGTGCGCTCATCGGTGAGGCGGTGGATGTAATTGTTTATATTGAGAGAACGGCTAAAAGCCGTGTGATAAGGGATGTCTTGGCAGTGGACGGCTGCCGAGGCGGGGAATATGTGACGAGGAAACTTGCTTAATTTGCTTGCTTGCTTTTTTTAGGAGGTGCAATATGGCTGAACGCGCCAAGGGCTTTGTTGTCCCTATTCATCAGTCCCTCACGAAGCCAGTTTTGATGTGTGGTATTCCGAGAGACTTATTTTTGCTTAATGGCACATTTGCAGCATCCTTTGTGATGATGAAGTGCTATCCCTTGATTCTGATAAATGTGTTCCTTCATGTGGTTGCCCTGTCCTTTGCAAAGAAGGACGAGCAGTTCTTCGAGGCATTGAAGCGGCATATCAATGACAGAAAGTATTATGAGGTTCGATAGATGATAAATTTACGAGAGTATAGAAAGGATGCCTCCGGCCTAGAAGATTACATTGGCTGGTGTGTCATGATTGAGGATGGTATTATCCTCAATCATGATGGATCACTCCAGCAGTCTTTCCGTTATCGGGGGGCAGATTTGGATTCCTCTACGGAGGATGAGCTGGTGGTATCGGTAGCCCGCCTTAATAACTGTTTACGGCGTATTGGTGGCAACTGGTGCCTCCAAGTAGAGGCAAGACGGGAGCAAAGCAAGCAATATGCAGCGCGGCAGTTCCCGGATGTATGCACAGCCTTGATTGATTCGGAGCGTATGGCTGCCTTTGCCGATTCCGGCAGGTACTATGAAAGCACCTATTATTTCACGCTGCTCTACTTGCCTCCCAAGGATAAGTATGACAAGTTCAATAAGATTTTTATTGATGAGAAGGAAGTAACGGATGCCGAGCATGACCGCATTGAAATGAATCTCAAAAACTTCAAGACGGAAGTGCAGCGGGTCTACCAGTTATTCTGTGAGGTCATGCCGGAGTGCCACGCCTTGGATGCCGAAGAAACCTTGACCTATTTGCATTCCTGCATATCGCCTAAGAAGCACAAGGTCAGAAAATCCAAGATGTTCTGTGAGTACCTGAATCAATATCTTACAGACACGCCATTACATGGCGGGCTTCATCCGAAATTGGGAGATTACCATTTAGGCATTGTATCGGTCAAGGGATTCCCGCAGGAATCCACGCCGGGAATATTAGATGCTTTGAACCGCTTGGATTTTGAATATCGTTGGGTTACACGGTATCTGCCGCTGGATAAGGTGGATGCCCAAAACGAGATAGAAAATTACAGGCGGCAGTGGTTCGCCAGCCGTAAATCCATTTGGACACAGCTGAAAGAGGCCATTACCAAGAGCGAAAGCGCGATGGTGGACACGGATGCGCTGGAAAAATATGATGATGCTCAAATGGCCTTGCAGGAGCTGGGCGCAGATGTGGTCAGCTTCGGCAAGTTCACACAGGTCATCATTGTAATGGATAAGAGCAAGGAAAAGGTTGATACGCGAGTGCGTATGATTGAAAAGACCATCAACGGCAGAGGTTTCACGACAGTACATGAAACAACGAACGCCGTTAATGCGTGGATGAGTTCGGTTCCCTGTATGCCCCGGAACAATATCCGCAAGTATCTTATGAGCAGCCTGAACCTTGCCCATATGTTTCCCTTGTCTGCCGTATGGGCAGGGGAAGCATGGAACAAGCACCTGAATACACCACCTCTTATGCGGTGTAAGACCTCCGGGAGCACTCCTTTCCGTTTCAATCTTCATGTGAAGGATGTTGGCCATACAATGGTGGTCGGCCTGACGGGTGCAGGTAAATCGGTTCTTTTGAACACGATTGAAGCGCAGTTTCGCGGGGTGCCGGATGCCCAGGTCTATGTCTTTGATAAAGGTGGTTCATCAAGAGCCTTGACGGCTGGCGTAGGAGGCTCCTTCTATGACTTGGCCAATGAGGACGAAGATAGCCTTTCCTTCCAGCCATTGGCGCACATTGACAGTGAAAATGAGCGAAACTGGGCTATGGAATGGATTTTGCAGATTTTGGCGCAGGAAGGTATGGATAAGATTACCCCTACGGACAAGGCTGAGGTTTGGACGGCACTCAACAAGCTGGCCACCGCGCCGGAGGACGAGCGCACCATGACAGGACTCTGTTTGATGATTCAGGATGAACGCTTGCGAGATGCCTTAAAGACCTTTACCACGGCTTCGGCATCAAATCCTGAAGGTGGTGCTTATGGCCGGCTGTTCGATAGTGAACATGATTCCCTGACCTATGGGAATTGGCAGGTCTTTGAAATGGAGGAGCTGATGGAAAAGAAGTCGGCCGTTATGCCGACACTACAATATATTTTCCATCGGCTGGAGCAGAATTGCACAGGCAAGCCCACCATTTTGGTGCTGGATGAATGTTGGGTGTTCCTAGACAATCCTATGTTTGAGCAGAAAATCAAAGAATGGCTGAAGGTCATGCGTAAAAATAATGTGTCGGTGGTATTCGCGACACAGAATCTTGAAGATATTGCCCATAGCAAGATTGCCCCGGCCATTATTGAAAGCTGCCGGACAAAGATTTTCCTGCCGAATCCCAGCGCAACAAATCCCAGTAATGACGAGATTTATAAGATGTTCAACTTGAATACCAAGGAAAGATGGCTTATTGCTACGGCAACACAGCAACGCCAGTATTACTACAAGTCAGACCGCAATAGCCGCCTGTTTGAGCTTGGCTTGGAGCAAATGCCCTTCACACTGTCTTATGTGGCCAGCGCAAGCAAGGAAGATCAAAAGAAGGTGAAGGAACTTTTGGCCACCTATCCGCAGGATGAGTTCAATGAACACTGGATGGAATACAAGGGGATGCCGGAAGTCATTGCTTATATTGAGAATTTGAAAAATGTAAAACATGAATCAGCATGAGGAGGATGATTTTCATGAGTAAGTGGAAAAAAAGTGCAGGGGCAGTTGCCGCAGCTACGGCGTTCTTTTGGGGAAGTGCGGCCTATGTGCCAGCACCAGCTTCAGCAATGGTAGTCTATGACCCAACGAACCATTCAGAGAACTTGGCAAATAAGCTGCAACTCATAAAATCTTATGAAAAGCAGCTGCAGCAGTTCGATGCCCAGCTGAAGCAGCTGGCAAAACTTGATCCATCACAGCTTTCCTCCAGTGTTCGGCAGGTGCAGGAGATGGTTACGGAAATGAACAAGATTCGTACCAGCGTAAACGCCATTGGCACGGATTTCCGCACGGCTATGACGGAGTTTGATAATAACTTTACGGATTATACCAAGTGGAACGGGGCTTCTGCTCAGGCCTATGCTGACCAAGCAGACCGGGTAAATAAAACCGTAGAGAAGGGGATTAAGCAGAGTATTTTGAGCCAAGGACTGGCCTCCCCGGAAGAAATGCAGAAAACCACGGATTCCCTCAGTACCCTCTTGGAGGCTTCACAGAATGCGGAAGGTATTGTAGGCGTGACACAGGCAGCCTCACAGATTGCGGGGCTTCAGGTCAAGGAAATGCAACGGCTGGAGGCTATTGTGGCCGATTCCATGAAAGGGCAGAATCTGTACTTGGAAAAAATGATACAGTCGGATGAGGCCAGCGCACGGGTGGCAGAGGAGTTCTATCAGACGGACGATTTCCATCAGACGGCAAATGCCAGTGTTGAAAGCCATACGGCAGATTTTCAGGATTAAGGGGGAATTACAATGACGCGACTTTTGGAGTTGTTTATGAGATACAAGGCTATTATGGTGCTGATGTTTCTTTTGATTATTGGGGGCGTGGCGTTCTACTTGGGGCAGTCATCGGCTAGTCCAGTAGAGGATGAAGGTTCTCCGAAGGTGCAACAGGAAGAACATATCAGTAAGAATCAGGCAGATAATAAGGCTGATAAATCTTCGGATGAGGCAGCAGCAAAAGCAAATGCCAAAACGGAAGCTGATATTGAGAAGATGGCCAAGCAGCTGGATGAGCACAAAAAGGAGATAGAGGAAGACAATACTAATGGCACAGTGGAGAATGGCACTGTGAAGATGGCACCGCCTAAATTTAGTGCTCCGAAAGACCTGAAGACAAGACAGGCTGATTTCAAGGACTAAGGTGAGACTATGGATTTAGCGGTATTTGACCAAATATGTTATCAGTTTGAGACAATAGCAACAGGCGGGGTGCCGCAGATAAAAGCCTTGGTTATGGCAACTTTTTGGATGTTGGCCACGATTGATGCTTGTATGGCTTTTCTGACTAACTTGGATGATGGTGACCACTTCAAGATCCTAATTCAGAAGTGCTTGAAGATAGGTTTTTGGATGTTTCTGCTCAATAACTGGGGAATGTTCTGCAGCCTCATAAAAAACAGCTTCATTATGGCGGGGAGTGTCATTGGTTCCGGCGGTGGGATGGGGCTTATGCAGCATCCTTCTGTTATTGTGGCGAAGGGAATCACAACACTGGAGCCAATCTTGAAATTTGAGAAGAATTTTACTGGAATGTCGGATGTGCTCTCTAATTTGCCTATGCTATTGGCAGGGGTTATAGCTTATGTGTTTGGGTGCATATCTTATGTGATATTAGGGGTTCAGGTGGTGCTGACCTATGTAGAATTTTACTTAGTATGTGCTCTGTTGACGGTGTTTGTTCCCTTCGGTGTTACCAAGTGGACATCATTTCTTGCAGAAAAGGCCATTGGCGGTGTGATTGCCTACGGTGTAAAATTGATGGTCATGTCCTGCTTAGTGGCCATTATGCCGGATGTGCTAAATTCTTATGCACCACTTATGGCCATGAATCCTGATAATGCCTTGACTGTTATGGTGGCATTGGTGGCGGTATCTGTATTATTAGCGTTCCTAGCTTGGCAGGCTCCAGCCCTGGCCGCTTCAGTTATGACAGGTGGCCCGTCACTCACGGCAGGTAGTGCAGCTGGCTTTGGTGCTGGTGTAGCTTTAGTGGCTGCCGGTGCAACAATGGCAGCAGCTAAAGGCGTATCAGCGGTAGCAGGAATGGCTGGCGCTGGCGGTAGTTCGGCTGGTAAGTCCGGCGCGGCAACGGCAGCTAGTCAGGTGAATAGTAGCAGCACCAACACATCAACATCAAATAATACTTCTTCATCGTCTTCAACGACAGGAGGCGGTGGTCAGTCTTCACCAACATTTAGTAATGGTGGTACTTCAAGCTATGGAGGCGATAGTTCATCTTCGGGTAGTTCCGCTGCTGGAGGTGGTGGCGCATCTAATGACGGTTCGTCTTCATGTGGAGGAGCTGCAGCTAGTGGCGGTAATTCTGCTGGAGGTAGTGCGCCAAATGGCAACACAAGCAAGACTGCTCCAGCAGGTGCCGCAGGATATGCTGGAACTGCTGCGGGAGGTTCCGCAGCCAGCAATACCGCTAATTCTTCTGAAATGTCATCAGGTGGAAATACAGGTGATGCCAGTACAGCCGCAGGAGGTTCGTCCAGTGGCTCATCCGGCGGTTCATCGGGAAGTAGTCCGGCAGGTTCACCAAGTAGTTCTGCTTCCAGCGAACAAAGCAAATCGCCCACTTTTTCAGAGGCAATGGGCAAGATGGCTATGGCGAGAAATGCGATTCCACAGGAAGCAAGCCCGCAAGGTGGTATGTCTGCCCCGATAAGGGATTAAGGGGGTGGATGATATGACACTAAAATGTAATCTGCGAAAGCTCATGTATGAGCATGAGATAAAGACCTTTGCCGAAGTGATCCGATTGACGGGAGTCAATCGAAACACCATAAGTAAACTGTATCATGGCCGGAGGCTGGACAAGGTTCAGCTGGGGACATATATAAAGGTTTGTGACGGGCTGGCTTGTAATTTGAATGAATTGCTGGTATATGAATAGCAAGATAGCAGGGGAATAAATCTCCTGCTATTTTTATACATTTTTTAATACATATTTTAATAAAAAATCTTGAAATGGTTAATAAATTTTGCTATAATGCTTTTTGTAAAGATTATTATCATATTATTTGGAGGGATTTGTTTATGAATCTTAAAATTGCCAACGACAACGGAAACAGCGAGCATGACCTCATCATTGATGGGAAGCTGGTTCAGCAGCCGAATGTATTTGCAAAAATCATGAGGGTGCCGAACTTGGATGATGTCAACAAAGAGTATGTCCTGAAGAATCTTCATGACAATCTGCTGGTTTCGATTGAAGGTGGTTTGTATTACATCGGCCAGCGGGCTTTGGAATCCGGCCAGCCCTGCCGCGCTATTGAGGTCGGTGTAGACAATAACAAGGTAACGAGTGATATTGTCTACATCAATACGCTGGCACATTCGGCAGCTGCCGCCATTGAGGAAGCTGCTGGCAAGGATTATGACTTGGGCGCACTGGATGAGACGATTACTGCCCATGTGGACATGGCTACGGCTCTCCCGGTGTCCTACTTCAACAAGAAGAACTGTCAGACATTCAGCGAGAAGTTCACTGGCAAAAAGCACCATGTATGTGTCTACATTGGCGATAAGGAAGTAATGGTTGAACTGATTTATGACTTTGTGAAGGTCATTCCTGAAGGTGTAACGGCTTCCTTTGCGCTGAAAGAGAACAATGAACTGTTTGAGGAATATAACAAGCAACATAAGGATGCCCCGCTGGACAAGGCTGATTTTGCAGAGAACAAGGTTCTGCATATCGCTGTGGGCGAAGGTACCACGGAGTTCCCTGTAACTACGGATGTTCATTTCAAGCCGGACTTCATCAGTGGTACCAACAACGGCAATGGCCACGCCATTGATGCCGTGATTGATGATTTCAAAGAGCAGTTCGGCCTGATGAAGCTCACCCGTCAGGAATACTCTGATATTCTTCAGGATGAAGGCCACAAGTACCATGCTACGGCTGTGGAGTTCATTATGCCCGCCTTGGAGAATCAGGCCGAAGAAATCCTGCATAAGGCCAAGCAGGTGATCCAGCAAGCAAACAACGAGATTGATGTGGTTTGCGTGTATGGTGGTGGCTCCATTATGATGCGCGAAGCACTGGAGAAGAAACTGAAGGACTTCTGTGACCGTGCCATGATTAAGCTCCTGTATATGCCGAAGAAGTACGCAGTTACATTGGAAGTAAGCGGCCTGAACGTGTTCCTTAATAGCAAGGTCTTTGCCGCTCTCAAAGAAGCATCGGCAGCAAATAACTAAAGGAGGGACGGCGTGGAGCTGCCTCCACGCCCTAAAATATGGCATTTATAACAAAGTCGTTTCGCTTTGATGATTCGCATCCTGTACTGAAGGATTTCGTGGCCAAGCAGTCCAACTTCAGCAAGGCTATGAAGTATTTGGTATTTGACTATTGCAGCAAGCATCCTGAGATTGAGGACTTGGCGGTTAAATATCAGGTGGTATCGGATGCAGCGGTTCTTGACCGTATGCGTGCGATGACACAGACAGATTCCGTACAGGAAGCCCAGCCGGAGGTAAAAGCAGAGGAAAAGACCGAAGCTGCTCCAGCACAACAAAAGAAGAAAACATCCAAGAAGGATAAAAAGAAGTCCTCGGATGTTAATCTTGACGAATATAGCGAGTATATGTGATATAGACCCTGCCTTAAAGGCAGGGTCTATATATAATAAAATAAACAGATCACTTCATCCGTAGTTAGGAGAAAATTAACATGGAAATACATGAAATAAATGACAAGCTAGGACTTGCCAAAAGGCTGGGCATAGCGCATGGTTGGCTTTATACAATCAATGGAGATAGCCCAGGCATTGCAGAAGAAGTCGCAGAATGTGCCGGTGTTGTCCTCGGTGAAATCGGCAGAGATACTGCGGAGGATATGGCCGCAAAACTTGCCGATATTCGCAGACATTGACGAATAAAAAAGACAGCTACCTTTTTGGAGGTCGCTCACAAAAGCCGTCCCTAATAGCAGTTCAGGGATGGCTTTCTTATGATATTACCAAAAAGGGGGAGGCGATAGCCTCCCCTTTTTTTAGTATTCGCATTCATCATCGTATTCATCGTCATCAAAATATATTATATGGCCAAAACCACCCCATACAGCTCCTTTGGAGGCCATACCCATTTTTTCACCTCGGATTTTATCTTCAATAACTTTTTTTATAGATACATCTTCCTTAGTGTTGGTTAAAACGCTAAATAACCAATTCCTATATGTATCTACGATAATATCAGATTGTTCAATTAAAGAATTTTTGAAATCTGCGTAGGGAATTAACTTTTCTACCGACACATAAAGATATTTGTATTTAGCTGCTTCATCCCATACCCAAAGTTCATACCTATCCATATATCTATCTTCACAAAATTCCATAAAAAATTCAATTTTATCATCCACTGATATTATTTCAATACTTCGTTTTCTATTATGTGATTTCTTTTCAAATATTCTATATGCTTCATCTTCGAGAATTTCACCAATGGACATATCAAAATACTCTGCCAAGGAAACTATATTATCAATTCCGGGCATTTTTGAACCGTGTTCCCAGTTCTGAACTGCTTTTGTTGACACACCAACATATTCAGCAATTTGTTCTTGTGTTTTATCATGAAATTTGCGTAATTCGGATAATCTCTTTCCAAAAGAAACGCAGTCAAATTTATATTTATTGTTCATAATTCTTCCTCCTCTTTTTATTATATTACTCAAACTTCGCACACGGAAAACATCCCGTATGCCTTGATAAATCAGCTTGAACTGAATGTCGAAAGCCATTCACGCACACTTCTCTGCACGCAGACGACTCATCCAAAGAGCGGGCAGATCGTTCAGGAATCGTTCCAA
>JAGAYB010000247.1 GCA_017940705.1 Selenomonas sp.
CGGGAAAATCTTTTTAAGATGCGCAACTTGCAAAAGTTTGTTCATAGCCTGCTGCTGACCTCCTCAGTTTTGGCACAGCCGCCAGCAGTTTTTGGGTATAAGCTGACTGCGGATTGGCCAGCACATCTGATGCCTTACCGTATTCCATCATTTTTCCCTCATACATGACCAGCATGGTATCGGCCATGGCCCTGATCACACCGATGTTATGCGTGACCAGAATGATAGCCGTACCAAACAGCTTGCGTGCCAGCAGCATTTCCTCAATGACCTGCTTTTGTACCGTTACATCAAGAGCAGAAGTCGGCTCGTCTGCCAGCAGAATTTTAGGCTTTAGCAGCATAGCCGCCGCTACACCTGCACGCTGCTGCATGCCGCCGGAAAGTTCAAAGGGATAGCTTTCCCAAATCCGCTGAGGCTCGGCAAAACCAAATTTGGCAAAGAGCTCACATGTCTCCTGCTTCGCCTGTTTGGCATTATCCTGACCATGTGCCGCCAGCATTTCCTTTATCTGCGCCCCGACGGTACGAATCGGACAAAAGCTGTTGCCTGCCTGCTGAAAAATCATGCCGATTTCCGCACCGCAGATTTTTTGCCTTTCTTGGTCGCTGATATCCGGCAAATCAAGGCCGCGGTAATAAATATCGCCACGGGTCACAAGCCCGTCACGGCCCAGCATACCTAACGCAGCTTTGAGCAGGGTTGACTTACCGCTGCCACTCTCCCCCACAATGCCCAGAATTTCACCGGCCTGCAGGGTAAAACTTATATCCTGAACAGTCAGCACGCCGTTGTAGCTGATGTCCACATGTTCATAACGGATTACTTCTGGCATATTAACTCCTGTTACTGCCTGTTCTTCGGGTCAAGATAATCCCTGACCGTATCGCCCAGCAGATTGAATATCATAACGGAAAAGAAGATGGCAAAGCCCGGTGCCAGCGTCACCCATGGCTGGGTGGGCAGGAGATTGCGGGTATCGCTCATCATGCTCCCCCACTCGGGGATTGGCGGTTTGGCGCCCAATCCCAAAAAGGACAGCCCGGCCAGTTCCATCATCATGGTGCCGATGTCCAGCATGGCGGTAACCAGAATCGGACCGGCAATATTGGGAATAACGTGTTTGCGTATCAGCTTAAAGGTGCTGCTGCCAGCCATCTTGGCCGCCTGCATATAAGCCGCCGACTGCTGCGCCAGCGTCTGGCTCCGGGCCAGCCGGGCATACTTTGGCCAGCTGATGGCAGCCAGCGCAAGGATGGCGTTATGAACGCCTCCTCCCAGCACTGCCGCCACCGCCAGGGCAAAGACCAATCCCGGAAAGGCCAAAAACATATCCGACAGGCGCATCAGCAGCGTGTCCACCCATTTCCCCGACCAGGCACAGATAATGCCCACGATACTGCCAAAGACGGTAATAAAACTCACCAGCAGCAATGTGGAAAAAATACTCGTCTTGCTGCCGGCAATCACCCGTGACAGCATATCCCGGCCATAGCGGTCTGTTCCCAGCAGATGTTCTGCCGACGGCGCTGCCTTCGTAAGCGTCATGTCCTGCAGATAAGGGTCATAGGGACAGAGCGCATCGCTGAACACCGCAGCCACAATCAGCAGCAGAGCCAGACTGCCAAAAATATACAGCTTTCTCTGCAGCCGGTTCTGACGTATATTCTGAATACGCACCGTTGGTGCGGCTGTCTGGCTCATTCGCCATTCACCCCCAGCCGGATGCGTGGGTCAAAATGATGATAGAGCAAATCTGCCGCGAGGTTCACAAAGACATAAATAATCGCCATCCACATGATGTAAGCCTGAATCAGCGGATAGTCACGCATATTTATAGCATCCACGGCCAGCTTCCCCACGCCGTCCCACATAAATATACTCTCGATGATAGCCGTCCCCCCCAGCAGGCTGCCGATGGACAATGCCAGCAAAGTCATAATGGTCAGCATAGCTGCTTTCATGACATTTTTCCACAAAATGACACGCGCACTCACGCCACGGGCTTTAGCTCCCTGCACATAATCCTTATTAAGCTCCTCCAATACGGCACTGCGCACCTGCCGCAAATACTTGGCTGACATGGCAATAGCCAAAGTCAAGGTCGGCATAACAGCGCTCTCTATATCCATGCCGCTGGCAATGACCGGCAACAGCCCCAGCTGAATGCCTAGAAACTCCATCAGCAGCATGGCCACGAAAAAATTGGGCATGGCATTGCCAAGGAAACTGACGAACCGCAGCAGCAAATCAGTCTTTTTATCATGATGTACTGCCGCCCAAATGCCACAAGGCAAAGAGATAAGCACTGTGACCGCTACAGCTGAAACTGTCAGCAGGAGCGTTGCCGGCAGTTTGCGCATAAAGGCCGTCAGCACATCCTCACTCGTGACATAGCTTATGCCCATATTCCCATGGAGCATTTCCCACAGCCAGTTAAAATACTGCTGGAAAAAGGGCAGATTCAGCCCCAGAGCCGCCTTTTTTTCATCAATGATTTCCTGCGCAACTTCCACACCGCGGTTGCTATACATTTCCGTCACAGCATCACTGCCGGCCAGATACATCAGCAGAAAAGACAAAAAGGTAATGCCAAACAAAATCGGTATCAGCTGAACAAAGCGTCTTAAAGCATAATTCATGCTTGTTATTGCCTCCTGTCTGTCTATGATTTTTAATCATACAAAATTTTTCCGCTGACCGTAAGCCCCGTAGGGGGATAAAAAATAGACTGCTGCACGTATCGACATGCAACAGTCTATTTTCTTACAGATTCGCCAACAGTTCCTTTACCTTATTCAGGTATTCATCCCGGCTGACGGTAAACATTTCGCCGGTCTTGCGAACCTTGATTTCGATTTGATTTTCTTCGACAGCCTTGGGGCCGACAACTACACGCAACGGATAGCCGATAAGATCGCAGTCCTTGAACTTGACCCCGGCACGTTCCTTGCGGTCATCGAGCAGGGTATCAATGCCGGCAGCCTTGCATTCCTTGTAGATTTTCTCGGCAGTTGCCAGCTGGTCATCCTTCTTAGCATTAACGGCAACCACCACTACCTCGAAAGGCGCAATAGCACGCGGCCAGATAATGCCGTTTTCATCATTGTTCTGCTCGATGGCAGCAGCCATGGTACGTCCCACACCGATACCGTAGCACCCCATGTAAAGCGGCTGCTGTTTGCCTGCCTCATCGAGGAACATGGCCCCCATAGCCTGACTGTACTTCGTGCCCAGGGTAAAGACCTGACCGGCTTCAATGCCTCTGGTCATCTTCATCGGAGCACCGCATTTCGGGCAGGCATCGCCTTCCCTAACCATGCGCAGGTCAGTGACGATAATACCCTCAGCATTGAAGTCGCGTCTGGGATTCACATTTTTGTAATGAGCGTCCACTTCGTTAGCCCCGGCTACAGCATTGTGCATATTCATCACCGTCGGGTCAACGAGGACGATTACATCTTCACCCGGCTTTATCCCAATGGCACTCATAAAACCGGGACAGCCGCCGGCATTCCTGATGGCTTCCTCTTCTGCCATATTGAGTTCTAAAGCACCTTCAACCTGATTGATAACCTTAACTTCGTTCACATCATGGTCACCGCGGACGAAAGCCAGCACCAGTTTGCCGTTATCAGACTGGTAAGCTACAGCCTTGATGGTCTTTTCAACAGGTACATTGAGGAACTCCACAAGGCCTTCAATGGTGTTGGTACCCGGGGTAGCCACTTTTTCCAAGGGCAGTTCTGCCTCGTCAGCAGCTTCAAGCGGGAATAGAGCCGCCTTTTCATCGCTGGCAGCGTAATCGCATTTCGTGCAGTAAGCGATATTTGATTCCCCGGCCTCAGCCAGCACCGTAAACTCATGGGAATGACCGCCGCCGATAGCGCCGTTATCAGCCTCTACCGGACGGAATTCCAGCCCCATGCGGTTGTATATATTCGTGTAGGCATCGTACATCTTCTGATAGGACACATTCATGCCTTCAACGTCCTTATCA
>JAGAYB010000248.1 GCA_017940705.1 Selenomonas sp.
GCAATGGGCAATATGTCTGGTTGTATTTTCCCTTGTTTTCGTGCTGGCCATGAACATGTGGACAGATAAGAATTAGGAGAGAGCCTATGAAAGAAATCAGAACCACCGAAGCCATGCGGGCCATGTCCATGAAGATTACGCGGCGCGCCATGCTAAGCCGCGCCGCAGGCCTCCATAAGCCCAGCCTAATAGTAAATCTTCCCGGCTGCCACAAGGCCGTAGAAGAATGTCTGAGCTTCATCCTGCCGTCTCTGGCTCACGGTCTGGAAATTCTCAGGGGAGAAGCAAGCGAATGTGCCAGAAAACAATGATAACCCCGGAAAATCTGACCCTGCTCATAATCGCCGGAGGCAGGAGTTCACGCTTTGGCAAAGACAAGCGCACTCTTTTACTGGGGGAAATATCCCTGCTGGAACATATTCTTGTCAAAGGCAGGACAGCGAACTTTGCCGAAATCTTCCTCTGCGCCGAGGCTCCCTCGCCCTTCCTCACCAAACTGGCAAAAAAATACGAAGCCACCCTGCTGTTTGACGAAAAACAGGGGTGTGGCCCCGTGTCCGGCCTGACAAAAGGGCTGCAGGTCATGAATACGCCTTGGGCGTTAGCCGTAGCCGGAGATATGCCATTTTTGGACTTGCAGGCTCTCTGCCGCTGGGCAAAGATGAGCCCCGGCAATAATCTTGCGCTCCTGCCGGAATCCCATGGCAGGCTCCAGCCTCTGGCAGCTTTCTACCGCAAGGAAGCAGCCCCTTTTTTTCAAACTGCCCTTGATATGGGTCAGCGGAAAATTCGTCAGGTGCTCGCTTTCTTTCCCTGTGAACGCCAAGCATACTCCGGCTCCCCTGCCCATTTCTTCAACGTCAACACCCCGGCAGACTTTCGGCTTGCCAAAGGAAGGCTGGCCAATCTGAACCGCCGGATTCCTCTTATCTCCGTTATCGCCCCGGCTTCTGGTACAGGTAAGACCACCTTCATAGAAAAACTTCTGCCCCTGCTCAGCGCCACAGGCATAAAAGCCGGAGTAGTCAAAAGCGACAGCCATGGCTTCAACCTTGATATGCAGGGCAAAGACAGCTGCCGCTTTCAGGATGCAGGAGCCGCCAGTGTGGCGGTGGTGTCACCCCAAGGCTGGTTTATGATACAAAACACCGAAAGCCGCCCCAGCCTTGAGGACATCGCCGCAAAAATGGACGGCGTTGACCTGATTCTCACTGAAAGCCGCAGTCATGGCTCCCTGCCAGCTCTCTCCCTGTGGAGGGGCAAAGATACCCCACTTACCGGGCAAGCCGTAGCCGCCCTCTTCACTTCCACCCCCCAGACAGAGACAACCGCGCTATACGAATACGATATCAATGATATGGAAAAAGCGCTGGAAATCTGCCTCTTTCTGATGGGATGCTAAATGAAAAAAGCCTGTCCTTAATCATTTCACTGAAAAAGGACAGGCTTTTATCATATACTTTTCGTTTATGCCGTCAGCTGTTTACTTTTTATCCTTCAGCCATTCAGCTATGGCCTTATAGTTGTAATAGAGTTTATCCGCCTTTTCACCGAAGGGATAATCTACCGTTACGGAATGCTCATTGCTGACAAAGCTGCCGTTTATCATTCTGCCAAATTTGTACCAGCCGGACATAGCCGCTACATGACCATAGGCATCAAGGAAGGGGCCCACGGCGCAGTCTCCACCGCCCGGCTGCTCACCAATAATTTTTGCCAGTCCGTTTGCCTGTGCAAAAAAGGGCATAGCGTTGGCACAGGAATAGGAATAGCCGCTGGTCATAATATAAAAGTCATACTGTCCGCCAAAACCATCGTTGGCATCAAACTTGCCATCGAGATTGGTATCCACATGATACCATTCCGAACAGAAGTTCTTATTCAATGCATGCCAATAGGTAAAATTGACTTCCCCGTCCGGCGACAGGAACCCCATAGCCGCAGTCAGCGCGCCGATAGCACCACCGCCGTTATTGGAGAGGTCTATTACCACTTTTTTTACCTGAGGATTTTTCTGTATCATGGCAAAGGCATCATAGAACAGACCAAAGGTACTTATAGTATACATTCTCTCATCGGGCAGGCGGTAATAAAAGGTCCTTTCCAGCATGCTTTCCGCAAAACCCTCAAAGTAGATAAAGGCCGTGTCATCAATTATTTGTACCCGCGCGCTGCCAAAATCATCAGGTTTGAGCTTTTCCATGCGGTATTTAGCCTTATACAGTCTGTTGGTATCCTCGCTCTTTTCCCGGCCGGGAAAAGTTGCCAGCGTGAAATTCTCCTGCTCCGTGCCTCTAATCTGCATAAACGTCTTTGCCATATCCAGCCACTTCTTATGTGGCTGGCCGCTGTCATCGCGGTAAATATACGTCAGCAATACAGGGTTCAGCTGCAAATCACGGCAGGCAGCCTGATACTGCGCGTAACTTCCCGTTTCTCCGGCAGTGAAATTAACCCCCATATCTGCCAGCTTATAGCAAAGTTTCTGCAATGCCTTAGCTGTCGGTTCAAGGCCGCCGTAAGCCGTGACCACCTTCATCACGTTGATATAGCCAGCAGTATCGAATACGCTGTAGCTGAGCATCACGCTGTCATGGCCGCTGTTGAACATCTTGTAAACCAAATCCAGAAATGCCTCGGAATTACGCTCGGTATCCGTAGACAGCAGCCCCTCTTTCAGCCCATTTTGCGCCAGATAGCTGTCGAAGTTTTTAATGCCCTTTTCCTGCTTGTGCCCATAATACAAATCAAACAGCAGGCAGGTCGAGCCGTAGGCGTAGCGGGCATAAGCAGGGGGAATCTCCTTTTCCTTGGAGAATTTGCCCGAGTAATAAGCCGTGGCATAGGGATTAAGCCGGATATAGGGATTTATGTTATGCCCGTAGATATAGCCGATGGGTTCCTGAATATCATAAAAGTGGTCGCCATTAAAGGAATATAACTTTGACCACTGGGGCACGGCAAAGACATTCTGCAGCACGCCAAAAGGCAGCAGAACTTTGCCATCATAAGACACCATCTGGAATCCGTAGGAAGGCAGGTCTATACTAAAGCCTTTGGCCTCTGTCTCCGTGGATTGATGTTTTCGGGAAACAGCCTTGGCATTGAATTCATCCGGCGACAAAATGCCATTGGGCAGAGCTTTGTCACCATAAGAGCCAAAAAAAGCATCCCAGTCAGCGCAGCTCATACTGCCCTTGCTGACATCAAACTCCACATTCATATTATTTCTGGAAGCCGTGAGCACACTGCCGTCTGCATTCAGCTTAAAGTCCACATTCCCCTTATACAGGAATAGCAAATACTCCTGTACGGAAACATAGGGTACATCCTTCTCCCCCTCTACATTGTAAACATGCATGGTTTTAAACTTATCCAGCCTGTTTTCGTAAATGCGGGAATCAAATGATCCCGTCACCGCAGCGGCCTCTGCCGCAGTGACGCCCATGAGCAGACAGACAATCATCAGACTGCAAAGCCATTTTTTCAGCATCATCTTCCTGTGCATCCTTAAATCCTCCTGTAAAATACTGTCAATAACTTAACCTCCTCTCTTTTCTATTCCCTCTTTATGCGCAAATTCCTTTAAAAAAAGCCAGTGATAAACGGCAAAGTTATACCGCTATCACTGGCTGTTTTATTATGCTTTTATAACGCCAAGAGGCTAGACATTTTCTTGCCTCGTTATAAATGACGGTTCACAAAATCACGGATTTCCTTAAAGGAATCAATGCTGTCTTTCAGCTCCGGCAGCAGCAAGGCAAAGTCGTGGGACATACCCGGATAAACGGTCAGTGTCACATCCGCGCCGTCTGTGGCTGCTTTTTTCGCTAAGGCAATACTTTCGTCAAGAAACAGCTCGTAACCGCCGGCCTGTATCAGCAGCGGCGGCAAGCCTTGCAAGTCGGCGTACAGGGGCGATATACGCGCGTCCTCGGCGGCTAAGCCCTTGCCATAGGAAGGCCTATTGATTTCATTGTACATCCGGGGATTGATTTTCCCAAGAATCAAATCGCGGTCAGCATTATTTTTCCGTGAAGGGAGATTTGTCTCAAAAGTCGTCCAGGGAGAGATAAGAATCAAGGCCCCCGGCTGCGGCTTGTTGTGTTCACGCAGATAGAGGGATAAGGCTAAGGCAAGATTTCCCCCGGCAGAATCGCCAAAGACCACGATATCCTGCGGCGCATTGCCTTGGGCTAAAATATCTTCATAGACCTTAACAGCGTCCTCCAAGGCGGCAGGATAGGTATTTTCAGGCGCCGTGCGGTAATCTGCCAGATACGCCCTCCGGGCATTTGTCAGCACCATCTGCTTTACGCCCAACATGCGATGACCGTTGCTTAAAGCGTTGATATAGCCGCCGCCATGCAGCTGCAGGACCACTCTGCTTGTCTGTGCCTGCGGATTTTCCAGTTTTTCAACTTTGCAGCTGCCCAAAGCATAGCTTTCATACAGCCAGCCGTCCGGTGCCGCAAAAGGTTTTACCGCCACGGGCGCACTAACTGCCGGCCGGAATATCTTTGCCATCTTCTCCTGCACATAAGCCTGCTTGGCCGCAGGTTCCAGCTTCATGCCGGTATCAGGCAGGCTCCATGCCGGAGCTGCCCCAGCCGTCATAGCCGAAACCGTAAGCCATGCGCCGAAAAAGCCTGCCGTCAGCAGCCGTGCCCTTTGTCCTTTTGTTTTCATTTTTTAAGCCCCTTTTGACTTAGAATAATATTGGCAGGAAGGTTTTCCACCGTATGCGCCTTACGGAACATAGCGGCGGTTTTACTCTGAAATTCCCTGGCTTTTGCCGATTGCTGATAGTGTTCATAGGCGGCCTTGTCACGATAAAGTTCCATGGTATGAATAATGTTCGGATGATCATGCTCAGCAGTCACAAACATCCCCATGACACCGGCGTCTTCCCTTACCGCGCGTACAGCTTCTGCAGTTGCCAGATGCTGGTATTCGGCCAGTTTTTCCGGCGCTACTTCATAGCGGTGCATATAGACAACCGTTGCTGTGCCGCTATCTTTCTGCTCCAAGGCAATGCCGTTAGCCTCCATAATACGCAAATTCTTCAGCATCGGCAGCCTTGCCGCCCGGTATTCCTGAAAAGCCTCGCTGGTGCTGTGAATACGATAGGCTTCATAGCTTTCATAAATTTCCAGCAGGCGCATTAAATCATGATTCTTCACATCAATGCCGCCGTAAAGCGCATAAGTACCGGCTTCCCTGGCTGTCTGCGGCCCGACGGTTTTGGCCCCGATTGCGCCCATGGCCTGCATATTGCCCGGCGTGGATTCCAGTACCGCCCAATGCACCATCGGCATATTGCCTTCCGGCGTGCGGATTGGATGCGCACTAACGATTGAACCGGCCATCAGAACACCTCCCAGACACAACAGCAAACTTTTCTTCCATACATTCTTCATTGTCCAGTACTCCTTACTCCATTTTCTTTTCCATGGAATCTTCGTACATGCCGGCAATCTGCGGCGTGAACTTGGTCGAAATGACCACATCTTCCCGTTTTACGCCCCGGACAAAGCTGCCCA
>JAGAYB010000249.1 GCA_017940705.1 Selenomonas sp.
AACACCAGCAGAAAAAAGATAATGTCAATCATGGGGATTATCATGATTTGCGGACTGCGTTCCATTCTGGCACTATGCAGCTTCATGTTGCTTTTTCCCCCGTTCTGTCACCATCTGGCCTTTCGTGGTAAAAAACATATCCTCCAAAAGGGAGCCCAGTTGTTCCATATCGGTCACCATGCTGTCAAGCTGCAAACCGAAATAGCTGTGCCCCAAAAGCGCCAGCGTAGCTACCATCAGGCCTGTCACCGTGGCAATCAGGGCTTCTCCCACGCCGCCGGTTATAGCCATGGGCGAGCCGGATTGCAGATTAAACACCGAAAAGGACTGAATCATGCCGATAACCGTGCCCATCAGCCCCAGAATCGGCGACAAGGTCACCAGCATCGCCAGCACCGGCAGCCCCTTTTTGAGCTTGGCCGCTTCCAGCTGGGCGCTGGCTTCCAATGCCAGACTGACATTACGACCGCCGGCTTGCGCTCGGAAACCTGCCGCTGTCATTTTATCAAGCGCCGTATGCCTTTGGGCAAAGTAGGCCGCCACCTCTGCCGGCTTTTTTCCGGCAGACATTTCCTTTACCTTTTGCCAGTGGGCTTTTAGGGGCGCCCGTCTGCGCCGATAGTACCGCCACCTGTCGATAATCACCGCCCCGGCACCGATAGACGCCAGCAGCAGGAAATACATCACCAGGCCGCCTTGATTAAAATAGTGGATAACACCTTGCAATATTTCCATGTTCTTCTCTCCCTCACATCATAGCCGATTTCAGCATCTTATCACGCATTGCCTGCGGCATCCCGGCAAACATGCTCTTTAGCGCCTCCTTACTGGAGTGCCTCAGCATCATCCTCACCGCCATGGGCATTTTACCTAAAAGTTTTTTCCGGCTGTCACGGGTACTGTCCGGCAGCATTTCCGACAGCAGGCTGTCCAGAGCGTCATTGCTCTCGCCGTTTATTTCCTCTGCCGGGGATTCGCTTTCCTCTGTCATCAGCACCTGCGCGCATTCCACCAGACTTTGAGTCAGGCTTACGTACCAGAACTCACCGGCAGGTGTAAGGCGGTAAATCCCCAAATCCTGCGTGACCAGCCCTCGCTTTTCCCAAAGCCGTAAAATCTGTTCCAGTTCTTCCAGCCGCCCATCCTGCATGACCAGCTGCCGGAAATCCACAAAGCCCTGTTCCAGACTGCTGACCAAACAATCGGCAGCCTGCCCCAGACGTTTTTCTACCTGATAACCGGCCATCATCAGCGGCTTTTGTCCGGCCTGTCTGGCCTCATGGTAAGCGGACAGCAGGCGTTGGTTCATATAGCTGATACCGCCGAAATGACCGCCTGCGCCACAGCCGAAGGCATATACCTCGGCACCGGCCTTAGCCAGCGAATTATACAGGCTGCGCTCCCGTTTATTTCTGCGCCAGTGACACAGGCTCAGCCGTTCTGTCCCCTGCGCCAGCAGATAATCACGGGCAGCCATGTACATATCCGCCTGTCCGGCAATATCGGCGCAGGGCGGAACAGTTCCGTTCTGCACCGCTTTAGCCAGAGCGCCGCCGGGGAAGATGTTCAGCTGATACAAATCCATGCCGTCAACTCCGGCAGCTTCCAGAGTCTTTACATCCTCCAGCCACAGCTCCAGCGTCTGCCCCGGCAATCCGTAAATCAAATCCACAATCACCGTCACATCATAGGAACGCAGCAGCTGCAGCCGCCGCAAGACCTCCTCCTTGCTGTCAATGCGCCCAATCCGCTGCCGCAGGGTCGTATCAAAGGACTGCACCCCCAGCGATATGCGGTTCACGCCATACTTTAGCCATGTTTCTATCTTTTCCGGCACAAGGTCATGAATCCGCCCCTCCAATGTCACCTCACAATTTTCCCGGAGCTTGAACTGCTCCTGCAGGGTCTGCAGCAGTGCCGCCACATTAGCCACTGACAGGGATGTGGGCGTACCGCCGCCGATAAACACGCAGTCAATGGGCGTTTCCTGCAGCCGGGTGGTCTGCGCCTCAGCTTTTATCTCCCCCAGCAAGACCGCAATGTATTCGTCCTCAACTTCCTGACGGCTGGCATTTTGATAAAAACCGCAGTACAGACATTTTGTCTGGCAAAAAGGAATATGGATATACAGGGCATGATGGCGGCTCAGATCGGCTTTCCCCCGCATCACAGCATTGTATACACTCACCTGCTTATCCGCCGCAATGGGTTTCCCCAGCAGACCGGCATGCACCACTCGTTTGCTGGCAAAGGCCTTATGCAAGGGGTCTTGCGTATCATGCCCCAGCAGGACAGCTCTTTTGTCCTGTGGCAACCCGGCCAGATATTTTTCTAAATACATCACTTTCGCGCTCCTCAATCAAATTTATGAATAAGGTTCATATTTGAACACCTTTCACAAACGATAATTATTATCAATTTGACGAAATTTATATTAACAAAAGTGATTATCATTGTCAATCCTTAAGATAAAAATATTCCCAGCCCGATTTGACCTGTCAGCCTGAATCCATCTGCAAAAAAAAGATATGTACGGTGTAGCCTTTCCTTACCGTACATATCCTTAAACTGCTCTGTTAGTAACCAGCCAGTTCCTTAGAGACGTCTTTATTTTTTATGCTTAAAAGCCTTCATGCCTGCATAGACAGCGCTGTCGCCCAGTTCCTCCTCAATGCGCAGGAGCTGGTTGTACTTAGCCACGCGTTCAGAGCGTGAGGGAGCGCCGGTCTTTATCTGGTCGGTATTGAGCGCCACTGCCAGGTCAGCGATGGTCGTATCCTCCGTTTCGCCGCTGCGATGGGAAACGATAGCCGTATAGCCTGCCTGATGCGCCATCTTTATGGCTTCCAGCGTCTCCGACAAAGTGCCAATCTGATTGAGTTTAATCAGGATGGAATTGCCGCTGCCACCTTCGATGCCTTTTTTAAGACGCTTGGTATTGGTGACGAACAGGTCATCACCCACGAGCTGAACTTTGCCGCCGAGCTCTTTCGTCATCTGCTGCCAGCCTTCCCAGTCCTCTTCGTCCAGACCATCCTCAATGGAGTAGATGGGGTACTTCTCCACCAATGATTTCCAATGGGCGATGAGTTCCGCAGAG
>JAGAYB010000250.1 GCA_017940705.1 Selenomonas sp.
GGCGATGAGGTTAGAAATTCTTATCTGTGTGGGCATCAAGTGGTCGGCGATGATAAAGGCCTTGCTGTCGCCATAGGCGCCTGCATGCACCATGCCCCGGCAGGTGCCGCGAATGTCGATACTGCCGCCGGCGATAATCTGCGCGCCGGGATTCACATTGCCGCAAACCAGCACCGAGGATTTCGTCGTGATTTCCTGACCGCCGCGCAAGGTACGGTTAATGACCACCATTTCCTGCGGCTGCATTTCATCCTTGGCTGCCGGGGCAGGCTTAGCCGCTTCCGATGCCTGTTTTCTTTCCTCCGCCTTAGGCCTGCTCTCCTGCTCCTCTTCTGGCTCAGGACGCTGAGTCCGGCAAATCAGGCCATGCTCGTGGAAAAGCCGCTGCAATTCATCGCGCTCACTGCCCCGAAACACATCCCGGGGAATGAGGACCAAGGTGCCCCGCAGGAAAAATGCCGAGCCGGACTCCAGCTTTTTCAGCAGATTCGCCTTAACATCCTCAAAGGATGCATCAGGAGCAAAGCTGAGCTGCAAACCCAAGGACGTGCCCTTGATTTTTACAATATCTTCACTCATGGCTACCCTCGTTTCTCTCAAAATATCTATTGCTTAGCCGCCTGCTGTCCTGCGCCGTTTTGCGGCAGCGCAGGCTTATTCAGGCCAAACCAGGCTTCTAAAATCTTACGGCCGATAGGCACGGCGGACTGTGAACCAAAACCGCCCTGCTCCACCACTACAGCCACCACTATATCCGGGCTGGCAAAGGGGCCATAGGCCACAAACCAGCCGTGGTCCCGGCCATGGGGATTTTCCGCCGTACCGGTCTTGCCGGCAATCTCTATAGGAAAACCTCTAAAGATACTGGCAGCTGTGCCGTACTTGGTAACGTCATGGAGGCCGGCCTGTACCAGACTTATGACATCCGGCCGTACATCCAGCGTGGATAAAAGTTCTGGCTTAAACTCCTTGATTGTCTTGCCGTCCGGCCCCACAATGCGGTTTACCAGATGGGGCTTATAGCGTTTGCCGTCAGCCGCGATTTCTCCCATAATCATGGCAGCCTGCAAGGGCGTTACCAGATTGAAGCCCTGACCGATGGCGGCATCAAAGGTTTCCGACAGATACCAGTCGCCATCCTCAAAGTTCTTTTCCTTGTAACGGCGGTTGGCCACCAGCCCGTCTGACTCATAGGGCAGGTCAATGCCCGTGGTCTTGCCCAGACC
This sequence comes from Selenomonas sp., assembly GCA_017940705.1. The sequence goes on from JAGAYB010000250.1 coordinate 1,227, forward strand.
GAACATCCGGGCGTATTTTTCCAGCCGGTCTATCCCCAAGCGGTTGCCCATTTCGTAGAAGTACACATTATCGGAATGAGCCATGGCCTGCTGGAAGTTGATAAGCCCCAAGGCTTCACCCTCGGCGTTGCCCTTGGGAATAATCCAGTGATGACCGCTGTCCATAATGAGTTCGGATGGCGTTACCACCCCTTCGGTCAGCGCCGCCGTACCCGTGATGATTTTAAAGGTTGACCCCGGCGGATACTCGCCGGTGATAGCCTTGTTGTCCATCGGGTGATAAGGGTTGGTGTTGAGCTTGTTCCAATCCTTGGTGGATATGCCATGGGCAAAGAGGTTGGGGTCAAAGGCCGGCCGGCTTACCATGGCCAGCACCTCCCCGGTCTGGGGATTGAGGCAGACCACCGCGGCGGCGTTGGCATGAATGAGCTTTAACTGTTCATCCACAGCTTTTTCCGCTGCCGTCTGCAGGTTCTTGTCAATGGTCAGGTACAAGTCCGCTCCGGGAACGGGCGGCTTGATACCGAGAATCTGCACCGGCTTGCCCGTAACATCGACTTCCACCTGCTGGCCGCCGTTTTCACCGCGCAGCTCCTTATCGTAAATCTTTTCCAGACCAAACTTACCGATAATATCGCCGCTCTTATACCCCTCGTCCTTTTTCTTTTCCAGTTCCATGTCATTTATTTCGCTGACATAGCCGTAGGTATGGGCAGCCTCTTCCTTATTCATATAATCACGGATAGGCTGAACCTCAATGACCACTCCGGGGTAATTGTCCTTCTGCTCCTCGATGATGGTCACGATATCGGGCAGCACATCAGCCTTGATGCGGATAGGGTCAAAGCCCGTATGCGCCTCAATTTTCTTATTGATGTCCTCCACCGGCACTTTCAGCAGTTCCGACAAACGCTGTATCACCACCGGGTCGATTTTTGTCATGAGCGGCATCAGTGATACGGCAAAGCCGGGACGGTTCTGTACCAGCAGTTCCCCGTTGCGGTCGAAAAAGGTTCCCCGGGGAGCCATGGTCGGAATGATGCGGATGCGGTTTCCCTCCGCCAGCCGGGCATAATACTCGCCTTCATAAATTTGCAGGTAGCCTGCCCGGCCGATAAGCACGGCAATCACCAGAATCACCAGATAGCCCAGAAAATCCAGCCGTCCGCCGTATTCGTCATTTTCCAGCAAAAATTATCTCTCCCATAAAGAAAGGCACCCTGAAAGGTGCCTTAATCAGTTTGTTTCTTGTGTGCGCAGTTTCTTATCCATTATATATGTAAGATAATGCACCGGATAGGCAAAAGCCAACTGATAGATAAGCATCGGCAGCAGCATATACTGCACATTGCTTATCGGATTAAAGCGATACCCTAATAATACCATAAGTAACGCTAAAATAAAATAGTTAGCCGCCGTTACGGCCAGGGAGGCAAACACTGGCAAAAAAAACTGTTCTTTAAAGACACGATTGGCAAGGCGTCCGCACAAATAACCCACCAGCAGATGGGTAAAGGCATGCGCGCCTAAAAAGGAGCCCATGGCTAAATCCTGCGTCATCCCTGTGGCAAAGCCCATCATAGCCCCCTGCTCCTTCCCGCGCAAAAAGGCAAAGGAAGTTGTCAGCAGCAGCATGAAATCAGGGCTGACGCCATGATAGCTCATCAGGGGGAAAAAGGAGGTCTGCAAAGCGTACAGCACCATTACAAATACCAGCCACTTAATGATATTACTCACTTTTGCTGCCCCTCCGCCTGCGCCTTGGGGTCAGTTTCCGTCCCCGGCGTCTGGGGGGGCGGCTGAATCGGTTCCGGCGGTGCTTCCCGGGAGGCGGTGATTACCATTACATCCTCCAGCTTCTGGAAGTCTACAGCCGGTTCCAGCACCCCGATCTTCAGCAGGCCGCCTGCATCGTTCTGCAGATTGCTTACCAGACCTACCACCAGCCCCTTGGGGAAAATTCCGCCAAAGCCGGAAGTCACGATGACATCCCCTTCCACCACATCGGCGTTTTTGGGAATATTGACCATCTGCGGCATGGTAGGATTGCTCACATCGCCGCGCACAATGCCCGTCACCCGGGATTCGGCGCGCTGGACGATGGTGCCCACCGAGGAACGGGGGTCTAAAATGAGCTGTACCTTGGAGGAAGCAGGCCCGGCCTCCACGACCCGGCCTACCAGTCCGGCCGGTGTTACCACAGGCATATCGTTCTTTATGCCATTGCCCGTGCCCCGGTCGATGATAATCATGCTGGACCAGGTATCAGACTCACGGCCTATGACTCTGGCCGCCACGGTGTCAAACTGATGGGCTGACTGTTTATAATCCACGATAGCCCGCAGCCGCTCATTTTCCGCCATAGCCTCGCTGGCCTGCAGATTCAGGACACGCAGCTGCTCCACCTCGCTGCGGAGCATTTTATTCTGCTCATGTAGCGTGGCTATCTCCCAGATATTGCTTGTTACATAGCGAAACTCATTGCCGGCCCATGACACCACCTGCTGAAACGGCGACAATATCAGGGATACTGCCTGACTGCTCACCGGTGCCTGAAATCTGCCCCGGGCAGCAAAAAAGATAATGCAAAAGAGACTGACGGTGACAAACACCATAATCCAGGCCTTATGCCCGGAATCTTTATCTTTTCTTACACGGTTACTCATGTTCTCAGCTTCTCAGCTTCTTGCTGGTCATAACCACCCGTTTTAAAAGCTCGATATTTTCCAAAGAACGGCCCGTGCCTTCACCTACGCAGGAAAGAGCGTCTTCGGAAACCAGAACCGGCATCCCCGTCTCATTGGAGAGCAGCTTGTCGAGGTTCTGCAGCAGGGCACCGCCGCCGGTCATCATAATGCCGTGGTCCATAACATCGGCAGCCAGTTCCGGCGGTGTCTTTTCCAAGGTGCCTTTGACCGCATCAATAATCTTGTAAATGGGGTCATTTAAGGCATCGCGGATTTCCCGCGCCTGAATCGTCAGCGTCTTGGGCAGGCCGGATACCAAATCGCGGCCGCGGATTTCCATGGTTTTGTCCGTATCGGGAGTAACGATGGCCGTACCAACGGTCATCTTGATTTCCTCAGCGGTGCGCTCACCAATCATCAGATTGTACATGCGCTTGATGTACTGCACGATAGCGGAGTCCATCTCGTCACCGCCAATGCGGATAGAGCAGCTGACTACAATGCCGCCCAGGGAAATAACAGCGATTTCCGTCGTGCCGCCGCCGATATCAACAACCATGCTGCCGGTTGCCTCTTCTACGGGCAGGCCGGCACCGATAGCTGCCGCCATGGGCTCTTCAATTAGATAAGCCTCACGGGCACCAGCCTGCTGCGCAGCGTCGATAACGGCACGCTTTTCCACTTCCGTAACCCCGGAAGGCACACCTACTACCACACGGGGGCGGACAAAGGACTTCGTATTCATAGCCTTGCGGATGAAGTATTTCAGCATGGCCTGCGTCACGTCAAAGTCAGCGATAACGCC
>JAGAYB010000251.1 GCA_017940705.1 Selenomonas sp.
TCGTAGCAGATACGCTCCTCGTCCAGCGTCCTGAGTTCATTGTTTTCCATAATGACATTGCCATCACAGATAACCGTATCCACAGAGCTGCTGTTGGCTGCATAGACCAGCAGGGAAACAGGGTTATTGCGTGGGAACCATGCCGGACTGTTCATGTTCCAGAGGGTGATATCGGCTTTGCAGCCAGCCTCCAGACGACCCAGTTTTTCAATGCCCACAGCCTTGGCACCGTATTCGGTACCCATCTTCAGAGCTTCAAAGGCAGGAACAGCCAACGGGTCATACTCATTTACCTTATGGAGCATAGACGCCAGATTAACCTCTTCCAGCATGTCCAGATTGTTGTTGGAAGAAGCGCCGTCCGTCCCCAGAGCCGTCACAATGCCCTCGCGGAGCAGGCGCGGTACCGGAGATACGCCGCTGGCCAGCTTCATGTTGCTGCCGGGATTATGGGCGGCACTTATCTTGTACTTCTTCATAATGGCGATATCATTATCATCCAAATGCACGCAATGAGCCGCCAGCGTGAAGCCGCCGTCAAAGAGTCCCGTTTCAGCGACCCAGGCAAAGGGGCGCTTGCCGTACTGTTTCAGGGAATCCTCAACTTCCGTTTTCGTCTCATGCATGTGAATATGAATGCCGGCGCCCATGGACTGTGCCGTCTTTGCCACTTTCTGCAGGAATTCCGGTGGACAGGTGTAAGGTGCATGGGGGCCAAACATCACCGTAATGCGGCCATCGGCGCTGCCGTGGAAATCCTTGTAGAGTTCCACGTTTTCCTGCAGCTTTTTATCCCCATCGGGAGCTACGCCGATAATGCCCCGGGAAAGCACGCCGCGGATACCGGCATCCATCGCAGCCTCAGCCACCCTGTCCATATAGGGGCCGTACATATCAGCAAAGGTGGTGGTGCCGGAACGTACCATTTCCACCATGGCCAGCATAGCGCCCCAATAAATGTCATCCGAATTCATCTTGGCTTCAACCGGCCAAACCATATCATTCAGCCAGTCCATCAGCGCCATGTCATCGGCATAGCTGCGCAAAAGCGTCATGGACGTATGGGTATGAGCATTGACAAAACCGGGCACTGCCAGATGGTCCTTGCCGTCAATGACCTTGCCGGGACGGAATGTATCCGGCACATCACCGATAGCGGCAATGTTTTTGCCATCCACCATGATGTTGGTAACAGGCGTCGTACCATCGGGCATAACCACGCAGACATTCTTTATTAAAGTTTTCAATTCCCTACACTCCTCATTTATGTTTATTCAAGGTTTAAATAAGCCTTTTGCTCCGGGGTCAGCTTATCAATAGCCACGCCCAGCGATTTCAGCTTCAATTCTGCCAGTTTAATATTGATTTCTTCCGGCATCAGGTGTACTTCCTTGGACAGTTCCCTGCCATGCTCCAGCAGGTACATCATGGAGAAGAACTGCACGCCAAAGGACAAATCCATGATTTCCGCCGGATGACCGTCACCGGCAGCCAGATTCACCAGACGGCCTTCTGCCAGCAGGTATATCTTCCTGCCATCCGGCATTAAGAACTCTTCGATATTGTTACGCACTCTGCGACGGGATTTAGCCAGCCCCTCCAGTTCAGGGATATTGATTTCACAATCGAAATGACCGGAGTTTGCCAGCATGACGCCGTCCTTCATGGACTCAAAATGACGCTTTACAATAACGTCCTTATCACCGGTCAAGGTCAGGAATATATCACCGATTTTTGCGGCTTCATCCATGGGCATAACGCGGAAGCCATCAAAAATGGCTTCAATCGCCTTGATGGGGTCAACCTCTGTAATGACTACATTGGCACCGAGGCCACGGGCGCGCATGGCACCGCCCTTGCCGCACCAGCCGTAACCGGCGATAACCACGGTCTTGCCGGCGATAACGAGATTCGTGGTACGCATAATGCCATCCCATGTTGACTGACCGGTACCATAGCGGTTGTCAAAGAGGAACTTCATATAGGCATCATTGGCCGCAATCATCGGAAATTCCAGCTTGCCAGCCTGAGCCAGACCGCGCAGGCGGTGTACGCCCGTAGTCGTTTCCTCGGAACCGCCCACAATCTTAGGCAGCAGGTCACGGCGCGTCGTATGGAGCGTATGCACCAGGTCACCGCCATCATCAATGATGAAATCCGGTTCAATCTTCAAGGCTTCATCAATGAACTTAAAATATTCCTCTTCCGTGCAGTCATGCCAGGCAAAGACGTTGACACCGTCCTCCACCAAAGCTGCGGCCACATCATCCTGCGTGGACAACGGATTGCTGCCCGTAATGGCCACTTCGGCTCCGGCATGTTTAAAGACCTCTGCCATATAGGCAGTCTTGGCCTCCAAGTGCAGTGTAATAACCATCTTCTTGCCGGCAAAGGGCTTTGTCTTGGAAAACTCCTCATCTACGGCACGCATAACGGGCATAAAATTTTTTACCCATTCGATTTTGTCGTGTCCAGCCGGTGCAAGTTTAATATCGCGAATCATTGATTCCATGGTAATAACCTCCCTACACTTCAAAAAATCTCAACCTATATTTTATCACGAAACCAGCTACAGCGTCACCCTATTTTTCCAGCCGCCGGTCAAGTTCCATATAATCTGTCATATCGGTGACAAGCGGCGTCACAGAAATATAGCCCTGCTCGGTAGCATAGATATCCGTGGCGCTGCCCTTGTCCGAGTCGTAGACTTCGCCAGCCATGGTATAAAACAGCCTGCCATCCCGTTCCTCATGGGTAAAAGCGTTGATGTAATCGCGTTTGCCCTGCCGTCCAAACACATACTGCGCCCTGCCGTCCTTAAGGAATACCGGATAATTTACGTTATAAAGAAACGCCTTGCCTGTACCGGGCATCATCATCCCAAAATCGCGGGCAAAAATCGCCGCTGCATCATCGTAGTTCAATTCACTATGCACATCAAGCGACAAGGCAAAGGACGGAATATCATGGAAGTAGCCTTCCATAGCCGCCCCGACAGTTCCCGAGTAAATTACATCCGTAGCCAGATTTGCACCGTGATTGATGCCCGATACCACTAAATCCGGCGCTGTCTCTGCCAAAGCCTCTATATAAAGTTTTGCACTGTCGGCAGGCGTACCGCCAATCGCCCAAGCCTCTATACCGTAACGCTTCTCCAGTGCCTCATCACGGGCCACCTCAATGGCCGGGCCAATGGTCAAGGCATTGCTCATGCCGCTTTGCTGAACCATCGGCGCCGCTACGATAATCTCATGGTCCTTATGCAGAGCCCGTATCAGTGCCTCAATGCCCGGGGCTTTTATACCGTCATCGTTGGTTAGTAAAATACGCAACCAAACAGCCTCCTTTTCCTTAAATGAATCACAATTATATATTTTACACAATTCCGGCAGGTCTGCGCAATAAAATTTGCACTCCCCCCAAAAAGAGCGTATAATAGTTCCGTAAAAATTAAGAAGAGGTGTACTATGGCCAATAGATTTTATGATTTAACAGTGGCTGGCTGCCAGCGTTCCCTGCCTATTTTAAACGTCACTGACAGACTGGCAATCGCCGGTTTCATCATGCTGGGCGACCCGGACCTTACTCTGGCCTGCGCCAAGGAATTAGCCAAAAAGATTCCTGCTGCTACAGATGTTATCCTGACGGCAGAAACAAAAGGCATCCCTCTGGCGGCTGACCTAGCCCGCGAGCTGGGTATGGAGCGCTATGTGGTAGCCCGTAAATCCGTCAAAGCCTATATGGAAAATGCCCTGTGGGTAGAAGATATCTCCATCACCACCAAAGGTGTGCAGAAGCTCTGTCTGGATGGTGTGGATGTCGACCGTCTCAAGGGCAAAAATGTCCTGCTGCTGGATGATGTCATCAGCACCGGCGGCTCCATGAAGGCGCTCACCGAACTCACGGAAAAAGCCGGCGGCAAGGTCATCGGCGAAGCCTGCGTGCTGGCAGAAGGCGACGCAGCCAAGCGTTCGGATATCATTTTTCTGGAAGCTCTGCCCCTGTTTGACGCAGAGTAAACAACCTTATAAACCGCTAAAAGCAGTGAACCGGACGGCTCACTGCTTTTCTTATTCCTTAATTTCCCGAA
>JAGAYB010000035.1 GCA_017940705.1 Selenomonas sp.
AATAAATAATCGTTCCGGCAGGATAATGTGGCCGGGCGGCGAAATTTTATTTTATATTATGGATATTTTGAGGTGATACGCATGAAGATTGCTGTTCTGGGCACGGGCTTTATTGTAAAGGAAGGGGCTCTACCCGCATTGCAAAGCGTGCCGGAGATAGATGTGGCGGCGGTTTTTGCCCGTCCGCGCAGCCGGGAAACGGCAGAGGCTCTGGCTCTGCAATATAAGATTCCCAAGGTCTATACAGATTATGACGCATTGCTGGCTGACGAGGAGATAGATTTTGTCTATATCGGTTTGACCAACAGCGTGCATTATGAATATGGCAAAAAGGCTTTGCTTTCAGGCAAGCATGTAATTATGGAGAAACCTTTTGCGTCCACCGTGGCGGAGGTAAAGGAATTGTGTGAGCTGGCACTGGCCAAAAAACTCTATATGTTTGAGGCGGTGACGTTGCTGCATCTGCCGAATTATCATGCTATCAAAGAGATGCTGCCTGAGCTGGGAAAAATCACGGCAGTACAGGCCAATTACTCGCAGTATTCCAGCCGCTATGATAAATATCTGGCCGGCGAGGTTTTGCCGGCATTTGACCCGGAACTATCCGGCGGTGCGCTTTATGATATAAATATCTATAATTTAAACTTTATTGTCGGCTTGTTTGGCAAGCCTTCTGCGGTGGCTTATACGCCCAATATCGGTTTTAACGGCATTGATACCTCAGGGGTTCTGCAGCTTAAATACCCCACGTTCACGGCTGTCGCACTGGGGGCGAAGGATTCGGAAAGCCCCTGCTTTATCACTGTTCAGGGCGAAAAGGGCTGGCTGCGTGTCGAAGGCGCACCTAATGAACTTAAGGCATTTTCCGTGTCACTGCATGGCTCACGGCAGACTACACGTTATGAGCTGAATCGTTATCCCCATCGCATGGTACATGAGTTTGCAGAGTTTGCCGGTATCTATCGGGCCGGGGATTATGCCAGTGTGCAAAAGGGGCTGGATGTCTCCCTGACGGTCATGGAAACAGCGGAAAAGGCCAGAAAAGGTGCAGGTATAGTTTTCGGCTGTGATAACGCTCAGCGTTGATGTTTTCAGAGAGAAATTGGTTGTTTGTAAAATTAACATTTGTCTTGCAGGAAAAAATAAGTTTTATCACGAATAAGAGCAACAAAGGTTTTATTGTTTAGCTTAAACTTATTGGCCGGAGAGGTCTGCTGAAGGCAAAGAGGTGATATTGTGAAGAAATTTATCAACAAACCGGAAGATTTGGAAGCTGAGGTTGCGCGGGGTATGGCGCTGGCCAAGCCGGGGCTTATCCGCCAGCTGCCGGGCAGCAATGTCATGGTCAGACAGAAGTTAAAAAAGGACAGAGTGGCTTTGGTTTTTGGCTGCGGCAGCGGTCATGAGCCGGCACCTAACGGTTTTGTGGGTTATGGTATGCTGGACGCAGGTATTCCGGGGAAAATTTTTTCTTCACCTACGCCGGATATGATTCTCAAAGGAATCAAAGAAGTTCAGAATGAAGCCGGGGTGCTTTGCATCATTGTAAACTATACGGGTGATGTGCTGAATTTCCGTATGGCTATGGAGATGGCCCAGATGGAAGGTATAGCTACGGAATCGGTGATTATCGCTGATGATGTAGCTACGCAAAAGAGCAAGTCTGTGGGACGGCGCGGTCTGGCCGGTGTGGTGCTGATAATGAAGATTGCCGGGGCTGAGGCCGAGATGGGCACAGACCTTTACGGTGTGAAGAAGGTGGCTGAGTGGGCAGCTGCCGGTTTGCGCACCGTAGGAGTGGCCTGCCGCCCCTGTGTTATTCCGTCTGATGGTGAGCCCAGCTTTGAGCTGGGGGAGCAGGAAATGGAAATCGGCATGGGGCTGCATGGCGAGCCGGGCGTATTGCGCTGTGGCATGATGAATGCCAGAGACACGGCCAAGGAAATGCTTGACCTTATTCTGCTTGACTGCAATTATGAGAAAAGTGAAGTAGTGGTTCTCATTAACGGCCTTGGGGGAACTCCGATAATGGAGCTGTACGTGGTCAATGAATTTATCCACGAGTATTTGGCCGAGCATGGCATTAGCGTTTATGATACGATGATTGGAAATTTCATGACTTCCATGGAAATGGGAGGCTTTTCCATAAGTCTTATGCGGCTTGACCCGCATTTAAAAGCCCTTTATGATGCGGCAGCGGACACGCCTGTCATAAGACGGTAAAGGAGGATGTGGTCTGTATGACAGGAAAGGAATTCATGCTTGCCGTCCTTAAGGCAATCAGTCAGGAAATCATCAACCATGAAGAGGAACTGAACCATTTGGACAATGCTATCGGTGATGGTGACCATGGCACCAATATGGCGCGATTTTCCCGTATCGTCCTGCAGGATTTGCCCGAGCTGGCCGCAGAGGAGGATTTAGGCAAAGTCCTTCATCATGTGGGCATGCGGTGCATTACCGAAATTGGCGGTTCAGCCGGGCCGCTGTTTGGTAAATTCTACTTGCAGGCAGGTATGACCAATATGGGCAATACATATATGGAAGCTGCCAACTGGGTGGTGTCCTTTGAGGAAGGAACAATGGGAGTTTCACAAATCGGCAGGAGTGTTGAGGGTGAAAAGACCATGCTGGATGCACTCTTTCCGGCAGATAGGGCCATGCAGGAGGCACTGGAGGAAGGCAGAACATTTCAGGAGATTCTGCTGGCCGGAGCAGAGGCGGCGGCAAAAGGCGTGGAATACACGAAGACCATTCAGGCCAGCAAAGGCAGGGCGGCTTATCTGGGCCTGCGCAGCGTAGGTCATCAGGACCCCGGCGCTACCACGGTTATGCTGATGTTGCAGGCCATGCACAAGGTAGCTGTAGAAATGCAGGTCGAGTAAAAATATATGTGATAAACGGGGCTGTGAAAAATCCCTTAACCTAAAAAAGGGCTGTTGCACGTAAGCATTTTGCCACAATATCTAGTATTGAAGATAAATTTTCTTAACTAGGTATCGTAGTGGAATTGCTTAGTGCGACAGCCCCCTTTTTGTAAATTGCAGTTTGTTGTTGTCGATGTAAATACGTTCTTAAAATTATCTGTTACAGCTCAGTTTGGCGGAGGTGGGAATACTTTTTCTCCGCGCCACTAAATGACCCACATGCAAAATATCGTCTTATAGCGACCTTGCGCCGGGCAGGCCAACGGCGCGTCTTTCACCTCAGCTTTCAGTTAATGCTGTTTGTGGGCCAGCCCTCACTTTGTTCGGGCAGTCGTTCCGCTGCGAAAAAGCATCCCCACCTCCACCTAAGCAAATATGTGTATCAAACCGCTTGGTTTCGGCGGTAAGCAGACAATTACATCGATGTGCTTGTTACGAGAAGGGACGAGTTCGTGACAAATGTATAATCCGTTGCTTGGGGCGAACGGGGAGTGGTTTTTCTGTCTGGAGCGACTGCCTGAGCGATAGCGAAGGCCGGCACGCCGTAGGAATTAGCTAAGTAAGTACGCTGAAAGGAGCGCCGTTGGCCTGCCCGGCGCAGGTAACTAGACAGCTGAAATTATAAGGGCGGGTCGTTTAGCGAAAACAGAAAAATTACTCCCCGTGAACCCCGTGCAGCGTATGAACTGGATAAATTTAGCACGTACTAACCAATAAACTGCAATTTATGTGAGTGACCAAATTCTGATGATATTTACTTTCTATTTGCTGTATAAGCGCGAAAACGTGAGAAAAACCTTGAAAAAAAGCGTATAAGCAGGTATTATATATGTTAATGACAAGGACGGGAGGCAATGCAGTACATGAAAGAATTTACGAAGTGGCAAGGCTGTGGCAATGATTTTGTCCTGTTTGACTGCCGGCATGAAGAACCGGCGGACTATGCCGGACTGGCGCGGCAGGTTTGCGACCGTCACTATGGCGTAGGCGCTGACGGGATTTTAGTGGTGCTGCCCTCTGGCTGCGCTGATTTTCGCATGCGTATTTTTAATACCGATGGCAGCGAGGCGGAGATGTGCGGCAACGGTATACGCTGTTTTGCCCGTTATATCTATGATTTTGGGCTGACAGATAAGACCAGCTTCACCGTGGAAACAGGTGCGGGCGTTCTCGTACCCGAGATTATTCTCGACAATGGCAGTGTGTCCGGCATCAAAGTAGATATGGGTGAGCCGCGTCTTTTAGGTGAGGAGATTCCCGTAACCGGCTTTGACGGCAAAAAAGTCATCGGCGAGCCTCTGGAAGTCGCCGGTAAGACTTACAAAATGACGGCTGTATCCATGGGCAACCCACATTGTGTCATCTTCGTTGATGATGCGGAAAACTTCCCGATTTACGAGCTGGGCAGGCAGTTTGAAAATCATCCTGCCTTTCCGAACAAGACCAATACGGAGTTTGTGCAGGTTAAGGATAGACAGCATGTACGCATGCGCGTCTGGGAACGCGGCGCTGCCGTGACCCTTGCCTGCGGCACAGGTTCCTGTGCTACGGTGGTGGCAGGTATCTTGAATGACAGGCTGGACAGAGAAGCTGAGGTGGAGCTGGACGGCGGTCGGTTAATCGTTAAGTGGGCGGAAAACAACCACGTCTTTATGACGGGGCCGGCAGAACTGGTGTTTTCCGGCAAACTCACAGATTGTGAGGGCAGACAATGTTAAAGAGTATGACCGGTTTTGGCACAGCTGTAGCAGAAAATGCTGACTTTAAGGTCACGGTGGAGCTGAAGGCTGTCAACCAGCGCTTTTTGGAGCTGAACTTTCACATGGGCAGGCAGCTGAGCCAGTGGGAAGATGCCTTGCGGCAGAAAATAAGCAAAACAGCAGCCCGGGGGAAGGTTGACATATACATAAACTACATTGATAAACGTGAGGGCAAGACGCTTATCCGGGTGGATAAGAATCTGGCGCTGGCCTATCAGTCGGCCTTAAATGAGCTTAGCGATACCCTGCATATTCCCCGGCCTGACGATGCTGCCGTCTATGTAAACTTTCCTGAGATTTTGCAGGTGGAGCAGAGTACGGAACTGACGGATTTGCAGCCGGTACTTTATCAGGCCTTGGATGAGGCTTTGGCAGCCTTTGATGCTATGCGCCGTACAGAAGGCGGACATATAGAAGCTGATTTTGCATTGCGGCTTGATAAGCTCGCCGCTATGCGCCAGCAGGTCAGCGAATTGGCACCGGCCATTGTAAACAACCGCCGGACGCATTTGCTGGCTATGGTGGAAGAGGCTTTGGCCGGCAAGGAACTTGACGAGGCCCGAATTATTCAGGAAACGGCTATTTTTGCCGACAGGGTAAATTATACGGAAGAAGTGGTGCGGCTGGAAAGCCATATCGCACAGTTCCGCAAGATAATGACCGCTGCCGAGCCGGTAGGCCGCAAGCTGGATTTCCTCATTCAGGAGCTGAACCGGGAAACGAATACCATTGGCTCCAAGGCCAACAGTACCGAAGTCGCCCAGCTGGTGGTTGACATGAAAAGTGAAATCGAAAAAATTCGCGAACAGGTGCAGAATATCGAATAGGGGAGATATAAAGGGGAGATATAAATGGATATCAAACTCATCAATATCGGGTTTGGCAATATCGTTTCGGCCAATCGCATCGTGGCGATTGTCAGTCCTGAATCGGCGCCCATAAAGCGTATTATTCAAGAGGCCAGGGATGGTGAGCGCCTGATTGACGCTACCTATGGCCGCCGTACCAGAGCCGTTATCATCATGGACAGCGACCATGTAATCCTGTCGGCAGTACAGCCGGAAACGGTGGCACACCGGGTCGAGGATGACGATGATGCAGAAGTAAAGACTGAAAAAGAAAAGGATGA
>JAGAYB010000252.1 GCA_017940705.1 Selenomonas sp.
ATTAAGGACGAAATAATGGAATATGAATCATTGGTCAAGGAGGCAGGAAAACATGGGAAAAATCGACATCACCAAAGGACAGGTACTGCACCGCAAGGGCGAAACTGTCACAGAAGCCGCCATACTCCTCAAAGGCAGCTGCTATGTAAAGGTCAACGATGACACGACCCTCACCGCCGGCAACGGTGCCATTCTGGGAGCTTTCCACGCTCCCGGTGACAAATATAAATACGATTACATCGCCGCTGAAGACGGTACGCTTTTTGTTTATGACTACAACAGCGAGCAGGACTTAACCGCCGCCATCAGCGCGACGCCTTCCATTGCTCCGGTCATGGTCACGGCCAGCCTTGACCTTGTAAGCAGTCTGGTCGAAACCCTCAGCGAACTTCATGACAAAGGCTGCAATCTCTGTCATGATATTCAGGCCAATTATACGGATTACAAAGACATCTGCGCTGAACTCATGGTTATGCCCCAGCAATTCCCCATTGTCAAAACTCTGGCTCCCCCGGAAAAGCCAGCCCTCCTGTCCGGCTGGCAGACAGCCCTCTGCCGTACCTGTCTGGATAAAAAAGAACTGCTCCGCAAAAGCATTTACACGGCTGACATAAACTTCTGTGTCGGTGCTATCATGCTGGCCTCCCAGCTGGCCCGGCTAACTCAGCCGCAAATCGAAAAAGCCGCGGCCTTTATTCAGAAGGTACAGGCAGATACCGATGACTTCACCAAGGAGTACCTCTCCCAAAAAGCCAAACTGGACGGCGCCAAACGTCAGGAGGCCATGGAAGCAGGCAGCGGCAGCCTGCCACAGATAACCAACGCCCTCCATACCATTCTGGCCTTTGCCGGTACCGACAGGGAAACCGGCGATGCCTTCGCCCGGGATATCCGGCAGTTTATGAAAGCCCCGGATAAAACGGAAAAATCCGATGAAATGCGGCGTCTGCGCATGAACATCACCAAAAATTTCTATACGATTTACGAAGCGGCCTTTCTCAAGAGCCTGACAACCAGCGATATCCCGGCAGAAGTAAAAATGTTCTTCCTCTTCGGCTTTGTGGATGAAGAACTGGCCGGAGCAGAAAACACCGCCGCTATCTACAAATACACCCTGCTGTGGGAGGCTGACCCTCAAAACCGGGTAATGACGGCCTACGACTGGCTCCACAAAATTTACCGTGGCGAAGTGCCGCCCTCCAAAGATGAATTTGAAAACGACTGGCCCGACCACCTGAAAGAAGAAGTACGGCAGGGCAATCTCACACAGGCGCAAGCCGATGCCATGCTGGATGACACCAAAGCCATGGCACTGTTCGAGCTGTCCAACATGGTCACCAGCGCCAATAAAATGACCTATGGCAGCATCTTCTCCTTTATTCCAGCCTTCTATGCCCAGTCCGTCAGCCGTCCGCTGGAAGCCTGCCTTGCCAGCACCCAGCGTGTCACCGCCGCCCTCAACCGGGTACGGGATATCGACTTTGGCTGCTTCTACCGCCCCACCTTTGCCACCTATCCCGAATTTAAAATCAACCGCTTTGAGTACAACTTAGAGGTACTTCCCTATATAATTTTACTTCCCAATTACGGCAGCCGCGGCGTCATGTGGCAGGAAATCGAAGGCCGCAGGCGCACCACTCCGGCTCACATGGTGCTGTCCATTTTCCACTCCGAAAATCTGGACGACACCATGGTAAAGATGTGCGCCCAGTTCCGCTGGGAAATGTGCAAACGCATTCAAGGCGTCCATTACAGCGACATCTCCGAGCCTTCCCTCACCTCCGAATACTGCAACTACCTCCAGTTCTACAAAAAGAACGCCACCCTGTCAGAGGATATGAAGGAAAAGGTCAAAGCCGCCCTGAAACGCAACAACAACAGTTACAGCAATGTCTTTGCAGCAGAATATGAAACCTTCATCAATCAGGAATCAGAAGGCCTGCCGCGCCTCAACAAAGTTTCCCGGGAAATTCTCTTCAAATACTGTACTTTTTCCCACAGAGTACGGGAAGCCATCAGCATCAATCCCCAGTACCGCCCCCTGCTGGACAGATGGCGCATCCAGCACGATGAAAAGCTGCGGACGCTGGAGCTCTTCTCCCGTAAGATTCTCACCATGACGGAGACCCTGCCGGAAGAAGTAAAAAATGAAACTGAATACCTGCGGCTTTAACAACAACGGTGCTGTGAAAAATCACAGCACCGTTGTTATGCTTCAACCAATATTCCCCTGTTTTTGAGCTCAGCCTTGATGATACGCAGAGCCTCCTCATCCGGCACACGCACCGTATGAATATGGACGCCGCCGGTCACCACCAGCAGCGGATTGGCCTGACATTTTTTCATTTTTGTCAGGAAATTTTTAATATCACGGCGGCTTTTCAGCAGCAAATCGCTTTTCAAGGGGCCATATACAGGATGCTCTACAATAACGTCCAGTACAGCTCCGCCGTTATCAATGATGATATTCAGCTCTGTCTCCATATCTTCCGCGCTGTGACAACAGACTAAGGGCACCATAGGGTACTGCTGATTTTCCTCCTGTGGCATGATATAGCCCCGCGGCGTAGCAAAAATCTGCCGGCCCTCTGCCCGTAAAATGCTGACATCACCGACAATAATCTGCCGGCTGACGCCCAGTTCCCGGGAAAGCCGTGTTCCCGTCAATGGCTGCACAGCCTCCTGCAGGCGGCGCAAAACCTCCGCCCGACGTTCTTCCGTTGTCATCCTCATCACCTCTTAGCTGCAGGTATAAAAA
>JAGAYB010000253.1 GCA_017940705.1 Selenomonas sp.
CCGGCATGGATGGTTTCGACCTTCATAGCCTTGCCGTTCTGTTTCTTGAAGGTATCCGCCATGATTTTGGCCAGCTTGCTGTCCTTGTTTTCCTTCCAGCCCGGAGACTGCGTGCCGATATGAGCCGTAAAGCCCGTGAGCGCGCCCCATTCAGCAGCCATAAAACGGAATTCGTCGAGTTTCTGGTCCACAGCAGAACGCGGGAAGTACTGCACCTTTACTTCCGTATCCGTCGTTTCCACAACACCGAGGTTGGCAGAAGTTTCCACAAGCCCCGGAATCACCGTGGACATAGCAAACACACCCGTATGCAGAATCGTCAGCAGGCGAATGAGTCTGGTCATATCCCCGGCATTCATAACCTTTTCCGGTGCGGCCACACTACTCAGGACAAACTGCGCCTGCGGGTCAACACTGCCATACATCTTATTAAAGCGGTCGAGCTGGTCATTCAGCACTTTTTCAATAGCAGCCTTATCCAAGTCCGTTACGATGGTCATACGCGCATCATCGGGGATAGCATTGCGCGCCTTGCCACCGTCAAAGGCCGCCAGTTCCACTTCACCCTCAGCGGACAGCGCAGCCAAGGCCATTGCCAGTGTACGCAGGGCGTTGCCCCGGCCATCACCGATACGCTCCCCTGAGTGACCTCCCAGCAGCCCCTTGACTTCCACCTGCCAGGTGGCAGAAAGTTCCGGCTTCACCCATTTGATTTCCCGAGAAAAATCCAGGTTGACACTGCCGGCACTGCCCACGGTGAGTTCATCGTAGTTTTCCGAATCGCAGTTAATCAGGAACTTGGCGTCCTGCAAATGCTTGGCGTCGAGGTTAATGGCTCCAGTCATGCCCTGTTCTTCGTCTACAGTTACAATCATGCGCAGGGGGCCGTGGTCTTTGGCATTTTTCAGAATGTAGATGGCCTCAGCCACGCCAATACCATCGTCAGCCCCCAGGCTCGTACCGTCAGCGCGCAGGAATTTTTCATCGCGCACGAGTTTAATCGGGTCATGGAGCGGGTCAAACTTCACGCCATCTGCCGCCACACAAACCATGTCCATGTGTCCCTGCAGAATGGTCAGCGGTGCGTTTTCCAGCCCCGGGCAGGCCGGCTTATCAGCTACGATATTATAATGTTCGTCCTGCACTACCGCAAAACCTGAATCTGTCAGATATTGTTTCAGAAAGTTGCTGACGGCCTCTTCATGACCGGACTTTCTGGGAATAGCTGCCAGCTTGGCAAACTCGTCTAAAACGCCATCCAGTATTTCCTGCTTGTTTTCCACGGTAACATCTCCATTTAATAACTACAAAAAAATAAAGACCAGACAATCCCCCAAGAGACTGCCTGGTCTACGCTTAACAAAATAATCTACGGGCAGCAATCAATCCGTAAGAGCTAAGGTCATGGCCTCAGAAACATCCACGCCTGCCGGCACATAGAGCATAATCTTGTTGGATATGCGCCGTGCTGAGCCATCTAACACATAGCAAACACCATTGACAAAATCACAGATACGTCTCTGCTCGACAGTTTCAATCTGCTCAAAATTTACCACACAGGCCTTACCGGCTTTCAAATCATCAGCAATAGACGTAACCTGCTCAAAATTGCGCGGTGCATAAATCTGCATCTTCAGCCGGGGCTGTTTCGTAGTATGCACAGTCAGCTGCGGCTGCTGGGACTTAACCGTCTTGCTATGACGGAACCCATCATTCACCTCGAAAGTGGGACGGGACACACGCACCGATGCACCATTTGAAACCTTGTACTCAGTAGTTGCACTGGCAACATTATGAGTTCTTTCTATAGACTTAGCCCTCGGCTTCGCTTTTTCTACTTTTTCTTCAACTTCGTCTTCATACTCCATGAAATCGTCATTAAGCGGCATGATGATGTCTGCCAATCCAGTCAAGGAGTCTTTGAGCTTAGAAATTGCCCCCATCTTCAATCTTCCTTCCAGTAGTCTATAATCCTATAATGACTGCATCTTGTGGTCAATACAAATCCCATTTAACTTAGTCTATAATACCATAGTTCCATGCAAAATGCAAAAGTCCTGCCAAAATTTTTTCCATTTCGCCAGAGATTTTTCATATTTTTTTCATGCCTACTATATGTGCTCTAACGTTGATTTTACACCACATCATTTAGGATTATTCCCTGTATGCCTTATAACGCCGTTGTTCCAGTTTTGCCATAGGCAAAACTTCCTCTTGGCGTTTCAACGAGGCAGGAGATATGCTCGCCGCCTGTTTTGGTATTCGTGCCCCCACCTGCTGAGGTGGAGGACATTTTCTTGCCTCGTTATATGCGCTAAGCACCTTGCAAATCTTTACTGCCCTTGCATTCATTCCAAAAAGCAACCCCCAATATCATTGCTCCTCCCAAAGCCTGACTAAATGTCATGGTTTCATGCAGGAGGAAGTACGAAATGACAACCGCCACCAAGGGGTCAATATATCCCAGAACAGCCACTTCCTGACCTGTCAACTGCCCCAAGGCCTGAAAATAGGCATAGTGCATGATAACCGTATGAATGAGACAGATAATGGCCAAAGCTGACCAGCCAACAGCATCCAGCGACAGCAGATGAAAGCCCTCCCCCCAAGCCGTATATGGCAGCATGACCACTGCGGCAATGCCAAACTGATAAAAGGAACGCTCCATGCTGCCCACGCTCTTTATATATTTGTTGAGGATGATAAAGGCCGCATAAAACACTGCCGCCAGCAAGCCATAAAATATGCCCAGCGAATCCCCGGCCTCCGGCGAAGCGTCAAACACATTCACAATCAGCGCCAGCCCCAGCGTTGACATGACAAAACAAACGAGCTGCCGCCAGGTCATTTTTTCATGGAACAGCATCGGACAGACCACCGTCACAATGACAGGGGCAAAATAATAACTGATGGTCGCCAGCGAAATGCTGGTAAAGCGAAAGGCTTCAAACATGAACAGCCAGTTTACCGCGAGTGCGATTCCCGATACAAACATAAGCCCTACATCCCTCCGCAGCTGCCGCCACGAAAGCTGCCGACCACGGCAAAGAAAATATATACCTATTATAATGAAGGCCGATGCAGAACGATAAAAGGACAGCTCCGCCGATGTTATCGCCGATGTATAACGACTGAAAAAGCCCAGCGTCCCGAAAACAGCCATGGAAAAGAGCATTTGCCACCGGGAGGATTCCGGCGAGAGATTGCGCAGAGAATTAATCGCCATAGAAAACACATCATCCACTCCTAACCGTATAATCTACCTAACGATACATCTAACGAATTGTTAAATAAAGTATACGGTGCTTTTGCTTTAATGTCAAGAAATATTTACAATATATTTTACGAATGGTAAAATATATCGTAAAAGGGAGGAGCTAAAGATGACGATAAATGCAATTATAGCGAACAATCTCAAACGGCTGCGCGAAGAACAGAATTTGAGTTTTGGCCAACTGGCTGACCGGTCAGGAGTAAGTAAGGTCATGCTGTCACAAATTGAAAAGGGCGAAGGCAACCCCACCATCAATACGATATGGAAGGTAGCCAACGGCTTAGGCGTGGATTATTCCCAGCTCATTGCGCCTCCAGCCGCCTCGGTGCAGATCGTCCGCGAAGCCGATATCCCCATACAGGCTGATGATGATGGTTTATTTGCGACCAGATGTTACTTTCCAGCGACGTCCACCCGGCGTTTTGACGTCTTCACCGTAACCATTATGCCCGGAGAAGAACACCTGTCCGAAGGCCATTCCCCCAACACTCAGGAATATGTGCTTATCCAACAGGGCACTTTAGAAGCCTACATTGCCAGCGAAGCATACGTCCTCAACCAAGGCGACGCTATGTGCTTCGACTGCACCCACACCCATAAATTTTGCAACCCCGGCACAGACCCTGTGAGCTTTTTGGATATTATCTATTATCAGTAA
>JAGAYB010000254.1 GCA_017940705.1 Selenomonas sp.
CCAGCCAGCCGGCAAAGACCACGCCCACGGCCATGCCCTCGGGGATGTTATGGAGGGTTACAGCCAGCAGCAGCATGATGTTCTTCGGCAGGGCGCATTTTATACCCTCGGCCTCCTCAGAATCCATGTGCAAATGGGGAATGATATGGTCAAGGGCCAGCAAAAACAATGTACCTGCCCAAAAGCCAACCACCGCCGGTAAAAAAGCCAGCTTGCCCATGTCCGCACTGCCCTCCATCGCCGGAATCAACAGACTCCAGACAGAAGCCGCCACCATGACGCCTGCGGCAAAGCCGGTCAGTCCCTTTTGTACGCCCGGCTTTAGTTCTTTTTTCAGTATGTAAACACAGGCGGCTCCCAGCGTGGTGCCCAGGAAGGGAATCAACAGCCCCTGCATAATCTCTATCGACAACTGTAACGCCTCCTTCAGCCAGTCTTATCCATGGAAACAAAGCTGCCGTTCTGCAGCAGATACAGGTAGGAACGGGTCACTTTGCGCCCCAGTATATCCTCCACGGCATTTTTATACATATCCAGCTGAATCTGATATCTCCGCCGGATGCGGTCGGGGTCAGTCTGCCGGTCGGTCTTGTAGTCAATGAGGATAAGCTCCCCTGCCGCCGTTTCCACCAGCAGGTCGATGACACCCTGCGTGAATACCAGTT
Organism: Selenomonas sp.; assembly: GCA_017940705.1. Next base: position 666 of record JAGAYB010000254.1, read on the forward strand.
CATCAGCTTCCTGCACTTCCGGGTAAAAATCCCTGGCCTGCAGCATACGGCTGAAGGGCAGTTCCCGGTAGACATGGGGGGCTGCCTGTACCAGCCGTCCTATTTCTGAAGTGAAGAACCCCTGTATGCCTTTGATGTAGACCGCCTGTTCCGCGCCTTCCGGCAATATGCCCTTGGCTTCCATGGCGGCTACCTGTTTTTTTATGCCCTGATAGCTGATATCCCCGGCAAAGTCCAGCCGCTGCATGACCGTGTGCATAATCGTACCGCGTTCCATGGCGGTCAGCTTTCGTTCCTGCGTCTGCATAAAGCGCGGCCGCGGCCAGTCGGCTGTATCAACTGGGACCGTTTCTGCTGCCGGGGTCTCTGCCGTCACGGCTTCCAGTTCCTCCGCTTCGTTCATGACGATTAACTGTCTGGCGCTGGGTACTTCTTCATCCCAGACCTGACTGTCAGCAAACCGCCGTTTTATTTCCGTGACGGTGAGCTTGCTGGGGACATTAGCCAGTCCCTTATCCGCATATCGCCAGCCCAAAAGAGCCTCCACTTTGTCCTTATACGGTGACGGGGGCATGGGCTGCAGGGCCGCTGCCGCCTGCAGCAGTTCGTCCTGCCGGCTTTCCTGTGCTGTGCTGCCTGACATGTCATTTTCCTGATAAAGGTTAATTTTTATCTGCGCCTCCGGCTCCAGCTGCTTTTCCAGACCGCCTGCAGCACTTATGCCAGCCATTTCCCACAAGGGGGCGGCGGCGCTGTGCCGGCTCAGGGCTGCCGCCACCCAGTCAAGATAGCTGTCCGCCTTGGCAATGGCAAAATCCGGCAGCCTGCTTTCTTTACCAGCCGCATAACGACAGTAGTTTTGGGCTTTTTTCTCCACGCTTTTGCCCGGCAGGACACCGGTCAGAATCAGTTTCTCCCGGGCTCTTGTCATGGCCACATAGAGGATGCGCATTTCTTCCGCCTTGGATTCGGCGCGGATTTTGCCGGCTACGGCGTTCCACGGCAGGGATTTGTAGATTTGCCGTCCTGCCCGGGAACGCTGGGCAATCCGCACGCCAATCCCCAGCTCCCTATGGTGCAGGAAAGTGCCCTGAGCATCGCGGAGATTGAATTTTTTGGCGATATCCGCCACAATCACCACGGGAAATTCCAGCCCCTTGCTGCGATGGATGCTCATAATCTGTACCACGTTTTCGCTGGCACCCAAGGTACGGGCCACAGACAAATCCGTATCACGCTTCTGGAGATTTTCAATAAAGCGCAAAAAGCGGAACAGCCCCCGGTAATTGCTGCGCTCAAAGTCAGCGGCCCTGTCGGCCAGCATGCGCAGGTTTGCCTGCCGCAACAGGCCGCCCTTTAAGCCGCCCACATAGTCATAGTAGCCTGTTTCCCGATAGAGCAGCCAGATGAGTTCCGGCACACTGTGGCTGGCGGCAAAGCGACGCCACCCGGCCAGTGCTTCCTGCATGGCTGCCGTTCTGGCGGCCAGTTCCTTAGGCAGGCTGCTGTCCAGAGAAAAGCTGGCCAGCAGGCCGTCATACAAATCTCCCGTAGCCGAGGCCAGACGGATTTGCGTAAGCTCTGTCATGGAAAAGCCGCCGATGGGGGATGCCAGTACCGCCGCCAGCGGAATGTCCTGTCGCACGTTGTCGATAACCGTCAGCAAGGCCAGCACCAGCCGTACCTCCGGGGCTTCAAAGTAACCGCCGTCCACATCAGCATAGGCCGGAATACTGTTTTTCCGCAGGGCTTCCAGCAGGATATTGGCCTTGCCGCTCACCGCGCGCAGCAGCACCGCAATATCGCGGTAAGCCAAAGAACGGTAAGCGTTAGTTTCCTTGTCCTTGACCATATAGCCCTGCTCCATGAGCCGTCCGATACGCCGGGCAATATAGGCAGCTTCCAGATTAAAACCGGACAGGTCAGCACTTTCATCATCTTCCAGAGCCGCGCCGTCATTTTCCTGCTGCTCACGGGTGATTATGTCAAGTTCCAAGGCGCCCTCGTCCCCGGCAAAGGTGTGTTCGTGTTCCGGGTAATCGGCGCCGAAATACAACTTGCTGCGTTCATCGTATTCTATTTCCGCCGCGCCCTTGGTCATAATCTGGTCAAAGATAAAGTTAATGGGTGCCAGCACTTCCTGACGGCTGCGGAAATTCTTTTTCATGGTGATGAGCTGATTCCTGTCAGCCTCTCCCGGCACTTCGGGGAAACTTGCATACTTTGCCTGAAACAGCGTGGGGTCAGCCAGACGGAAACGGTAGATGCTTTGCTTCACATCACCTACGGTAAAGAGGTTGTCCCCTCGCGTGATAAGGTTTAAGATAGCCTCCTGCACACCGTTGGTGTCCTGATATTCGTCAACCATGATGGACTTGTATTTTTCCTGCAAGGCCAGCGCCGTTTCCGAGGGCAGGATTTTCTCCGCATCCTCTGCGTCAGCGGTACACAAAATATTCAGGGCAAAATGCTCCAAATCGTTGAAGTCCAGAATGTTGCGTTCTTTTTTCGCCGCCTGCAAGGCCCTGCCAAAATCCAGTGTCAGTCCGGCATAGACAGATGCCGTGCGCTGATTGGCGGCAATATCCTCCTCCAGCTGCGTGGCCTGCTGGCTGAGGTAATTTTCGGCAAACTTCTTCAGCTCTTTTTTCACAGCATCACGGCGTGCGGTAAACTGCTCCCGGATATCCGGGTACAGATTTTTTAAATCACCATAGACCTTGCCGCGCATAGCTTTCCAGGAAAATTTGCCGGCCTGCCGTGCCAGTTCGTCCCATTTGCCGCCGTCAGGCTTATTTTCCAGCACGTTAAAGGCTTCACGGATAGCATCAAGACCTGCTAAATCCTGCTGAATAAGTTCCGCATAAGGCGCCCAGGCGGCTTTCAGCGCATGGTCGGCACTATCTGCAATAAGGCCTGCCGTTTCCTCATACTGGCTGATAACCGCCATAAGACCGGTGCGCATTTCCGGCACCGCCGCCGTCAGCCATGGCGAGCCGGCAAGCGTCCGGCCTGTTTTCTCCTGCTGGCCTTGCAGCCATTTTTCCGGGAAGGGCTGGCTTTGGGCAAAGTTATGCAGGTCAAGGATAGCTTTTTTTACTTCCTCGTCCCCCTTTTCATCGCCGTAATCGTCCATAAAGGAAATAAACTCCTCCCATGCCGGCAGCTTTTCGGCTTCCAGAGGATGCTCGTATTTTTCTTCCAGCAGGGCTTCCAAGGTGTCGTTTTTCAGCAGGACAAGCTCCTGTTCACTGGCCAGACGGAATTTCGGGTCTACGTCCAGTGCCTCGATATGCTGGCGAATCAGCCGCTGGCAGAAGGAATGAAAGGTGCAGATATCCGCACCCGTGAGCAGCACCATCTGGCGTTCCAGCTGAGCGGCAGCTTTGGTATCCGTGGCTGCTGCTATTTCTTTTTCCAGCGCTCCTTCAATGCGTTCGCGCATTTCGGCAGCCGCCGCATTGGTAAAGGTCACCACCAGCAGCTCGTCAACATTCAGTTCCCTTTCGATAAGCTGGCGGATAATACGCTCTACCAGCACCTTGGTTTTGCCGGACCCGGCGGCAGCCGCTACCAGAATATTCCTGCCACGCTCATCAATGGCTTTCTGTTGATCCTTGGTGTATAGCATCGGCTAAGTCCTCTCTTCCTATCTTTTCCGCCATGCGGCGCTCCATTTCTTCCTCATCAAAATTGCCCACGTCATGATAGGCATAGCCCTCTATCTCCATGTCAAAACCACAGAGCACGCGGTAATTGCAATAGGTACAGGCCGTGCGTTCCGCATTCTTTTCCTTGCGGATGGGATTTACACGGATGTCGCCTGCCAGTATAGCCCGGCCTGTGTCTTTGAGGATATAATCCACATAGCCCAGCATCAGTTCAAATTCCTGCGGGGTGCGGATATAGTGTCCGCTGACGGTAGCTTTGGTCAATTCCCCACTGTCTTTCGCCTTGGGCTTTATATGTTCCATACTGGCGTCAATGCTGCGGATGACGTCCATATCTGCCAGCACCCAGCCGGGCATGGTGAGCTTTTTCCTGATTTTGTCCGCCATTTCCTCTTCACTCAGCCGTATATCCGTGGTAAGCGTAGGATTATGCAGCAGGGCATAGAGAATCCCGGCAGGCAGGCGCTCCTTGTTATCCTGCTGTTTTAAGAGTTCCTGCGCCACCAGTACATAGACCAGCAGCTGGAGTTTCAATCCGTAATAGACCTCAAAGAGATTGATGGCCGCCTGCCCGGTCTTGTAGTCCAGCACCAAAAAATAGGGATTTTCCTGATGAACGTCCAGACGGTCAATCTGCCCCGTCAGCGACAGGGAAAAGCCGTTGCCCAAGGGCAGGGGCGTCAGGTGGACTTTATCGCCAGCATGACCGAACCCCTCTTCAAAATAGGCAGGCTGGAACTCCGACATGGCCGCCCATGCGGAGAGATGGTTTACAGCCTGCAAAGCCGTGGCCTCCATGCGCCGCTTATAATGACGGTAGTCGGGGCGGCTCAGCAGGATTTCACTTTGCAGCCGGGGGGCAATCTCTTCCACCAGCGCATGGCAGATGTCAGCGCGCTGCTCCTCGGGTACATCCTGCCAGCGGCGGCCATAGTCACGCGCCACCATTTCGCCGTATTCCCTGATGATCTCATGCAAAAGCTGCCCCAAATCCATGTGGCGGAACTCGTAGGTACGCCGTTCTGCCAGTTTCAGGCCGTAGCTGGCAAAATGGGCAAAGGGACAGCGGCGGAACTGCTCAAACTGGGTAACACTGCCGCGCAGGAATTTGCCGCGCAAATAGATGGCTCTGGCAAGCTCCTGAGGAATATTTTCCACCTGTGCTTGGGGCGACAGGCCGGCAAGCGCCAATTTCAAGGGGCGCTGTAAATGCTCCTGTGACAAAGCCCAGTTATAGACATCCTGCCAAAACTCGTCCATCCTGCCCTCATCACGCTGACCGCGCAGGGCACTGGCCAGTCCCGATACCGCCGGGCCGGGCGCTGCCAGCTGCAGCATATCATGGCGGCCCAGAGTTTCCAGCGGAATGGACAGCAGTGGCAGCGCGGGAAAACAATGCCGCAACCGTCCCACAAGGGCGGCCGGCTGCAAGCCGCTGCCCTCTTCATCAGCCAAAGAATAGGAAATCCACAGATAATCGCTGGCTTCGGTAAACCCACGGTAAAGCAGGAATCTTTCACCGAAACTGCGCTCCTGTCCGCCACGGGAAATAACAGGTGTTTCCCCTTTAGCTGTCGGCATTTTTGCCAGAGCTTCTGACAAATGCAGCCTGTCCGCATCGGTAAACATGCCGTTGTCGGCAATGCGCCGGGGCATTACTCCGGCATTAGCGCCCAGAATGTAAACAGCCCGTGTACCGGCCAGACTGTTCTGGTCAAAGGAGGCTACGGTCACATAATCAAGCCCCGGCGGAATCAGGGATAAGCTGACAGCATCAAGGCCATCCCCCAGGACAGCGGCAAAGTCACTCAGGCTCAGCTTTTCCTGACCGCTTATCTCCACGAGCTGGTCAAAAAAAGCCATGATATCTGTCCAAATCTGTCGGTGCTCGGCGGCCTCGGCCAAGCGTCCCTCGCCCTCGGCCACTTCCTGCCATTTGGCTAAGTGCGCCGGAACTTCCAGCGCCACAAGGAAATCATAGAGCGCCTGCACCTGACCTGTCACATTCTCCGCCTGCCGGATTGACTTGTCAAAACTGTCCAAAGCCGCCACTGCCTGCCGCCGCAGGCCGTCAAGCAAGGCCAGCCGCTGCTGTGTTTCCGCATCGGCCTCCTCTTCCCCCTCCGTCAACGAGTAACGGCGGCGCCAGTTCCACGCCTCAGCCTGCAGCCAGCGCTTGCGTCCGCGCAGGCCAAACTCCAGCACATAGTTTTCCAGTTTGTCAACGTCTTCCTGTACCAAAGGGAAAAACCCCGTGCGCAGGCAGCGGAAGATATTTTCGTAGTTCCAGCCCTTCTGCACCACTTCCAGCCCGGAGCGTAAAAGCTCCGCCAGAGGATGATGAATACTGTGCCGCCTGCCGTCCTGAAAGAAGGGTATGCCGTAATCCTGAAAAACCAGTGGCAAAATGCCGTCATAGTCCTCGGCATTGCGGATGAGAATGCCGATTTCCCGATAGCGCCAGCCTCTTTCCCGAACCAGACGCAGAATATCGGCTGCCGCCGTCTCCACCTCAATACGGCGGTTAGCCGCCTCCACCAGCTGCAAATCCTCCGGCGCTTCCGCGGCTGCCTCCACCTGCCCAAACAATTTTGCCTCCAGCCAGCCCAGAGCCGGATTATGGGCGCGGTAATTTTTCGTCAGCAAAGTGACAGGCTGCCAAAAACCGGTTTTATCCGGCTCCAGCTCCTGCAATAAGCGGCAGATATTTTCCATGGTGCGGTAGGGACGGTTAAAGAGCCCCGTTTCGCTTTTGTTTTCCGTCAGCTGGAAATTAACCCGGCCGTCAGGCAGATTTTCCCCCATCATGGGCAGCGTGATATGAACTTTATCTGCCACCGCTAAAATCGCCGCCAGCACATTCATTTCCTGAGGATTGAAAAATACAAAGCCGTCAATCCAGACTTCGGCGCCTTGCAGCAGCTCTGCCTGCGGTATTTTTTCTGCCAGCAGGTTCATCAGATCCTCGGCATCGTTTTTACGGCCTGCCAAGGCAGCGGCAAATTCATCGGCCAGAGTGCTAAGTTCCCTGACCTTGCCCGAGAGCCGTTCCTGCCCCGTGCCTACCATATCCGCCGCCTGCCGCAGAATATCCGTACTCAGACGATAGCTTTTTATTTCCTTGATGGTTTCGGACAGGGTTTCCGTAAAGCCGCGCTGACGGGCAGCCCGAGCAAACACCGTCAGGTCCTTGTCCTTTTGGTGCTGCAGCAACAGCTTTTGCAGGAGCAGCCGCCGTCCTACATCACTGATACGCGGCAGGTCACCGCCGGTCTCTACGAGAATCTGTCGGGCAAAACGCCGGAATCCGAAAACATAGGCACGGAAAAAGCCCTGCCCCGTTTTTTTCATCATGGTGGCAAGTTCCCGTTCCGTCTTATAGGTCATGTGCTCCGGCAGCAGCAACACAAGAGCAGACCCTAAAGGGCGCTCTGTCATTTCCTGCTGCATAGCCTGCAAGCAGGCATGGGTCTTGCCTGTTCCGGCACGCCCGATGATGAAATCTAACTTTGCTGTCATATTTATTCCTCAACTTTATATGTATTTACAAATTGCAAATTATAAGTTAGTTAGCGCTAAATTTATCCCGTTCATACGCTGCACGGGGTTCACGGGGAGTAATTTTTCTGTTTCCGCTAAACGACCCGCCCTGATATTTTTTCCTGTCCAGTTACCTGCGCCGGGCAGGCCAACGGCACTCCTTTCAGCGTACTTACTTAGCTGATTCCTACGGCGTGCCGGCCTTCGCTGTCGCTCAGGCAGTCGCTCCAGACAGAAAAACCACTCCCCGTTCGCCCCACGACGAATTAGGCAACAAGCACGAAC
>JAGAYB010000036.1 GCA_017940705.1 Selenomonas sp.
GACTTCCCTAGGCTTGCCCGAAAGTGTCTTAATTAAGGCATAGCTGATGAAGCCGAAAGCAAAACCGTTGGCAATGGATGAGGTCAGCGGCATCATGATGATGGTCAGGAAAGCCGGCAGGCCATCGGTGAAGTCGGCAAAATTTACCTTGTCCACCTCAGACATCATCAGGGCACCGACAAGAATCAACGGCGGAGCCGTAGCAAAGCCCGGCACAAGGCCAATTAGCGGTGCAAAGAGCAGGGAGATAAGGAACAGAACGGCCACGGTCACTGCCGTAAGGCCCGTCTTACCACCGGCGGCGATACCAGCAGCACTTTCAATGTAGGAAGTTACCGTGGAAGTACCGAAAATAGCGGAGAAAATCGTCCCGACAGCGTCAGTGTTCAAAGCTCTGTCAAGGTTCTCAATCTCGCCATCTTTTTTCACCAGTTTGGCTTTAGCGGTCAGACCGATAAGCGTACCCATGTTATCGAACAGTTCCACCACCGTAAAGGTGAAGATAATGGACAGAATACCGTAGTTCCAAGCACCCATGATATCCAGCTTGCCGAAGGTTTCTCCCATGTGCGGCAGACTAGTGCTGATAACATCATTAAAGCCCTGGGGCACCGGGGAATAACCCAGCACCATGGACAAAATCGTCGTAGCGATGATACCAATCAGGATAGAGCCCTGTACGTCGCGGGCCATCAGTACACCGGTAAGTACCAGACCAAACAGAGACATAGCCGTTTCCGGTTTCGTCACATGCCCCAGCGTGATGAATGTCGCCGGGTCGCTGACGATAATCCCCGTTCCCTTTAAACCGACAAAGGCGATAAACAGGCCGATACCAACGCCGATAGCCACGCGGAGATTCTGGGGAACCGCATTGATAATCGCCTGACGCACATGGCTGATGGTCAAAATCAAAAACAGCAAGCCGGAGAAGAACACCGCCCCCAAAGCTACTGTCCAATGCAGCCCCAGCACGCCGCAGACGTAATAAGCAAAGAACGCATTTAAGCCCATGCCCGGAGCTAAAGCTACAGGATAGTTGGCAAATACGCCCATCATCATGGTAGAGAGCGCCGCAATCCAAATGGTGGACGCAATAGCTGCCTCTTTGGGCACACCAGCATCGGCCAAAATGTTCGGATTTACGAACATGATATAGGCCAGGGCAATAAACGTGGTAAAACCAGCGATGACTTCTGTTTTCACCGTGGTTTCCTTTTCCCGGAGTTTAAAGAACCGTTCCAGGAAAGACTGACTTGCTTGCACTTGCATAAAAAATAAAAGCCTCCTCTTTCTTAAACAGGCATTCATAATTGCCGTCAAGAAAAAAGAAGCCTTTTATTCCTGTAAAAGCTCCGTTCTTCTTGTAGGCTATGACAATTTACGGTTGCCTGGTAGAAACGCCCACTCCATATCAATGGGCTTATACAAGAATATAACGGTAACAGGATAGCAAAGATTAGGACATCTGTCAATTTATTAGATTATTTTGTGAGTTCTAGGCCATTATCAGTTTTTTCCTTTTTGTCCTGCCATATCATTTTCCCCTCACGCAGGACAAAGAGAGCACGCCCATCATTGTAGGCCATGGTATCCTTGCTCACGCCTTCTTCCGAATAGACATAGTCCATACGTGTGCCATTGCCGTTGCTGAAAAGAAGCGCCGCATAATTATCATAGGTGCAGTGATAAACCCAGCGGCTGCCCTCGGCCGCACTGCTGGCCCACTGAATTTCTACCAGATAGCCGTCACCTTCCCGGCTGATTACAGCATTGCAGCGTCCACAACTCCAAATACCAACATAATCATCCGCCTTGATACCCAGACCTGTTCCGGCATAGCCATTTTCAGCATAGCGCACAAAATGCATGGCACCATCATGCCCTGAGAAAAGGTCTGTCTGAACCGCCGCTTTGTTATCTTTGGCAAAGGCCGCCCATAATTCATTGGCACTAGTGTACGCCTTATACCAAGGTGATGCAGTATCTTTATCCTCCAGGACTACGCCGCCACCTTCCAAAAACGAATACCAATATGATTTGGAACCGTCCGGATGTTCTTCCGCAGTTACCTTTACTTTGCCAAATGCTTTGCGCTCTTTGCAGGTCATTTCATAACTGCCATCGGCATAGATTACCAGGTTGCGTGTGTCAGCCGCGCCTGCCTCGCGCCAGGTTCCGGCAATGGGCTGAATACTATGCTCACTGACCGCCGCATTGCGTGTCTGCGCCATAGCAGTATTTGCGACCGCCATAGCAGATTCCGTGTCCACGGCGCCACTGAGGAAACAAACTGCTGCCCCTATTACCAGCACAGACCGCAACGTCCTGTGTCTTAATTTATTTATGTACATTTGCAGCCACCTCCTGCTACTGACTCAGCCTGCCGCCTTTTCCCAATGTGTACTGGTATGCCAGCGGTGACGATATTTGCCGTGGTATTCGGGGATATCCGGATGCTGAATGTAGCAGGTGTATGCTACATATTCATTGGCAGGTACATAAACATCATCCACGTAGTGGCGGATGCCGGTATCTGCCCACATCAGTTGACCGTTGTCAGCAATCAGCTTAAGGTCAATGTCCGTCCACTTGACATAAGCCCCCTGATCGCCGTGGTTTTCAAAGTAGCCGACGACCTCCACCTCGCCTGCCTGATGTATGTAGACATGCTCAATGGTGAACTTGATAACCGGCCTTGCCTGTCCCGTCGACGGCCAAACCGCCGTACAGAGCACAGCAAGAACTAAGAACGCCAACAACTTTGCTGCACACGTCCTCATGATTTTACCTCCTTTTCTTTTTTCCTCTGGATTTCGTATCTTTCTCTGACAGGCAGCTGTTGCACCTGCCAGCTCACCTACTTTATATTATACTATGCTCTCGCTTTATTTCATACTATTTTGAATAATTTGTTTTTATAACGCCGTTGTTCCAGTTTTGCCATAGGCAAAACTTCCTCTTGGCGTTTCAACGAGGCGGGAGATATGCTCGCCGCCTGTTTTGGTATTCGTGCCCCCACCTGCTGAGGTGGGGGACATTTTCTTGCCTCGTTATTTTCCGGCCTGCATGCGGTTGATAGCGCTGACCAGCGCCTGTATGGAGGCAGTGATGATATCGGTATCCATTCCGGCTCCCCAGTGGGTTTTCCCCTCTGTGTCCTTTAAGCCGATATACGCCATGGCATGGGTATGCTGCCCGATACCCAGAGCATGCTCACTGTAAGTTACATCCGTATATTTAAGCCCCAGATTTTTCTGCAGGGCATTGGACACGGCATCCAGACGGCCGTTGCCCTTGGCCACGAAGGTTTCGGGCTGGCCGTTGACCTTCATATCCACAGTACCGGAACGCGTGCCGTCCGGTTCCTTTTTGAGCAGGAAGTCCACCAGTTCGTAGGGTTCTACAATATTTACATACTCATGCTGGAAAATCTGATAGATTTCATCGGGCATGAGTTCCTGGTGCTTGTGGTCGGAGACAGATTTCACCCGGTAGCCAAAATCCTCGCGCATCTTCTTGGGCATTTCAATACCGTATTTCTGTTCCATGATAAAGCCCACGCCGCCCTTGCCGGACTGGCTGTTGATGCGGATTACATCGCCGTCGTATTCGCGGCCCACATCCTGAGGGTCAATGTAAAGGTAAGGAAGCGTCCACTTGTCGGGGTTCTTTTCTTCCTTCCACTTCATGCCTTTGGCAATGGCATCCTGATGAGAGCCGGAGAAGGCGGCAAAGACCAGCTTGCCGGCATAGGGCTGACGGTAGCTGACCTGCATACGGGTGAGCCGTTCGTAAATGTCCACCAGCTCCGGCATATTGGCAAAATCCAGCCCGGGGTCGACCCCCAAGGCAAACATATTCATGGCCACAGTCACAATATCCACGTTGCCGGTACGCTCGCCGTTGCCAAAGAGCGTGCCCTCCACGCGGTCAGCACCTGCCAGCAGTCCCATTTCCGTATCGGCTACGCCGCAGCCGCGGTCATTGTGCGGATGGAGGGACAGCACCACATTATCACGGTATTTCAGATGCTTGTTCATATAAGCTATCTGCATGGCATAGACATGGGGCATGGACATTTCCACGGTCACGGGCAGATTGATGATGGCTTTTCTGTCAGCAGTCGGCTGCCAGACATCCAGCACCGCATTGCAGACCTCCAAAGCGTACTCCGGCTCTGTGCCCGTAAAGGATTCGGGGGAATACTCGAAACGATAGTTTGCCCCGGCCTCTTCCGTCAATTTTTTGAGGAGCCTAGCCCCTTCCACAGCAATCTCCTTTATCTCTTCCTTGGACTTGCGGAACACCTGCTCACGCTGTGCCACGGAGGTGGAGTTGTAGACATGGACAATCGCATTTTTCACGCCTTTGAGCGCTTCAAAGGTCTTGCGTATTATATGTTCACGTGCCTGCGTAAGCACCTGTATAGTCACATCATCGGGGATAAGGTTGTCTTCCACCAGACGGCGCAGGAATTCGTACTCCGTTTCCGAAGCAGCCGGAAAGCCCACTTCGATTTCCTTAAA
>JAGAYB010000255.1 GCA_017940705.1 Selenomonas sp.
TCATTGAACTAGTTTACTACAAAACACGGGCAGCGTCAACTGTCCGCCGCTGCTATAAAGAGGGCGGAAAGCCCCTGTTTTCTTCTCTGTGGTCTGTATTTACGGCAGTAAAAAAGAGCAGCCAGTGACTGCTCTTTTCTGTTTATAAATACCGCTTATTTGTTGTCAGCTACAACCTTGCGCGTAACTTCTGCAACGTGGTCTACGGTGAAGCCAAATTTCTCGAAGAGAATGCCTGCTGGAGCGGAAGCACCAAAGCCCTTCATGGAAACAACAGCACCGTCAAGGCCTACATATTTGCCCCAGCCAAAGTCGCTGAGAGCCTCAACTGCTACACGAGCGCGTACCTTCTTCGGCAGAACGCTTTCCTTGTATTCAGCGCTCTGCGTTTCGAAGAGGTCCATGCAGGGCATGGAAACAACGCGTACGTCAACGCCTTCACCGGCCAGTTTAGCCTGAGCCTCAACAGCCAGGGAAACTTCGGAACCGGTAGCGATGATGATACCATCCATCTTAGACGCATCTTGGGCTTCGGAAACGACATAAGCACCTTTGAGGGCATCCTTGGAAGAACCAGCCAGCTGCGGCAGGTTCTGACGGGTCAGTACCAGAGCCGTTGGGGTCTTTTTGCTGGTTACAGCCAGATACCAGCCAGCTGCGGTTTCCGTAGCATCAGCCGGACGGAATACATTTACGTTGGGCTGGGAGCGCAGCATAGCCAGCTGTTCGATAGGCTCGTGGGTCGGGCCGTCTTCACCTACACCGATGGAGTCATGGGTGAATACATAGGTCACAGGCAGATTCATGAGCGCTGCCAGACGAATCATCGGCTTCGTGTAATCACTGAACACGAAGAAGGTTGCAATATAGTTGCGCAGGCCGCCATGGAGTGTGATACCATTGGCCATCGCAGCCATTGCCAGCTCACGTACACCGAAGTGCAGGTTGCGGCCGGCATAGTCTTCCTTGGAGAAGTCGCCAGCATCCTTCATATTCGTCTTGTTGGAAGGAGCAAGGTCAGCGCTGCCGCCGAAGAGGTTGGGCATGATATCTTTCAGGCGGTTAATCATCGTGCCGGAAAGCGCACGGGTAGCCTGCGGTTTATCCTCATAAGCCCAGAAGTTTTCATCGTTGAGCAGGGCATCGGCATCGACAGGAGCATGGAACTTGTCCCATTTAGCCTTGAGTTCCGGGAACTTAGCGCAGTAATCAGCAAAGAGCTTGTTCCATGCTTCTTCAGCCTGAGCGCCCTTGCCGGCCAGTTCCTTATAATGGTCATAAACTTCCTGCGGAATGTTGAAGGTCTTTTCCGGTTCCGGCCAGCCCAGATTTTCCTTAAGAGCCTTAACATTGTCCTCGCCCAGGGGTTCGCCATGAGCGCTGGCCTTGCCCTGTTTTGCCGGACAGCCATAGCCAATCTGCGTCTTAACCGTGATGAAGGACGGATGTTCCTTATCGGCCTTGGCAGCCTCAATAGCCTTGCCGATAGCGGCCAAATCATTGCCATCTTCGACTGTCAGCGTCTGGAAGCCGAAAGCCTGCATACGTTTTTCCACATTTTCCGTGAAGGCGATATCCGTGCTGCCTTCGATGGAAATTTTGTTGGAATCATAGAGAATGATGAGTTTGGAGAGACCGAGCGTACCTGCCAGAGAGAAGGCTTCCGAGGAAATACCTTCCATCATGCAGCCGTCACCGCCCAGCGCGAAGGTGTAATGGTCAACTACGTCATAACCGGGCTTATTGAATTCAGCAGCCAGATGAGCTTCTGCCATAGCCATGCCTACAGCCATGCCCATGCCAGCCCCCAGCGGGCCGGTCGTAGCTTCAACGCCTACCGTATGGCCGTATTCGGGATGACCGGGAGTAAGCGAGCCGTCCTGACGGAAGTTCTTCAAATCATCCAGCGTAAGGCCGTAACCGAAGTAATGGAGCAAGGAATAGAGCAAGGTCGAACCATGACCGCCGGACAGTATGAAACGGTCGCGGTTAGCCCACTGCGGGTTCTTCGGGTTATGGTTCATGTGGTTGGCCCACAGTTCATAGGCCATGGCAGCACTGCCCAAGGGCAGGCCGGGATGACCAGAATTTGCCTTCTGCACAGCGTCAGCTGCCAGAACGCGGATAGCGTTTACACAAGTAGTATCGATGTTACTCAATGTGTATCTCTCCTTACCTGTAAAAAAGATAGTTAATTAACAAATATTATTCTACAAAAATTATCTAAAAAAGTATAGTACCTTTGACCTTTTCCTTTATTATTTTTTATGATTTCTTAGTTAAATAGCGATTTTCTTCTGCTGACGGGCTGTAAAGTAATAATAATTGGTATAGCCGGTTTCCTTAAGCAATTTTATGGCCTGCGCAAAACCAGCCCCTATATCTGCGGTTTTATGCCCATCAGACCCCAGAGTGACTATCTCTCCTCCCAGCTCCTTATACAAGTCCAGCACTTCTGCCATGGGGTACTGCTCACCAGCTTCCTTACGCCATCCGGCAGTATTGATTTCCAAGCCGATGCCCCTTTCAATGGCCGTGCGTAAAATCCTGGTCAGGACAGCCCTGTACTTTTCAAACTCGTAATGTCCATAACCGCCAATCGCACCATACAGCTTGACCAAATCCAAATGACCAATGACATCAATATCGGCCGTTTCTGCCATAGTCAGGATTTCCTGAAAATATGCACCATACAACTCCTCCTTGCTTTTACCGGACATGTAATTGCGCAGCTTGACGCCATCAATATTATGGATAGAGCCGATGATAAAATCCAGCTGCATGTCCTGCAAGGCCGCCGCAAGTTTCTCCCGGCAGGCTGGCAGATGAGGCTCGCCAATCTCCAGGCCACGTCCGATAAAGATACGTCCGGCAAATTTTTCCCTCATTTTGTCAATCTCCTGATGGTATGCAGGATAATCCATCACACCGTAACTGACATCGCGTTCATCCACGGAAAAATGCTCCGTAAAACATATCCCTTTCATGCCCTTGTCCAAAGCGGCCTGACATTGCTCTTCCAGACCGGCTTTGCCATCAAATGAAAACGTGCTATGCGTGTGACAATCGTACAAATCCATCTCAATACCTCCATTTACTGCGCCATGGAAAAAGGCAGGATACCGTTGCCAGCATCCTGCGCTTATATCAGGGGATTTTTCTTCTTTACTGCAATTTGCTGGTCAGGCCTTTAAGATTAAAGCATTCTACATAATGGTCAATGGCATTTGCAATTTTATAAACCACATAAGCCTCACCATCAATACCACTGACAGCCAAATTAGCATAGAGTTTCTTGATTTCTGCCTTAACTCTGTCATTGTTAAACGTATAGTGACCGCTTATCTCCGTAATGAGCAGCGTCAGTTTTTCGTCCTTGAAGATTTCCTCCGGCGCCAGCTTGTCCTTGCCATCTACCATCCATTTTTTCCAGCGGCCGCTGTTTACAGCTTCTTCACGCAGAGCTTTGCCCAGCTCAGATGCTTCCTTGATAAGTCCCTGTTTTACCAGTCTGTCCTCAACCTCAATCAATTTTAGATATGCCTGCGTTTCCACGGTGCCAAATTCCGGGGCAACGTTCATCGCAGTAACACCCAGTGCAGGATGCTCCAGCAGTACGGCATCATCCAGATAATCGCCATTGTGTTCTTTGAGGCCTACGCCATGCTTCTTGGCTACCGCAGACAATTCCTTGCAGGAAGTGGAATCAACATGACCTACATTTTCCGTAAGTCTGGTGAGCGTACCAGTATTGCCTACAATAAAGGACGGATGCGGCAACCCTTTTTCATCAAGTTTAGCATGGAGTTTTTCAATGAAGCGCTCATAGTTTTCCGGGGACGTCAGGCCGCCGTTTGTTTCCTCTGTACCTACCTCGTAGCTGACTGGCGGCAGATTTCTGGACTTGCGTTCATTCTCCACATATTCTATCAGTTCCACCGTGCGGCGCACGTTGACATCCGGGTCGATAACCTTGCCTACTACATAGGGGTCTTTGGTCGGGTCAATATGCAAAAGGTCAAAACCATTAAGCAGGTCATGGAGATATGATTTCTTGCCCAGCTCCATAGCCTCATCTTCCGGCAGGTGCGCATTGCGCTCATTATCACGCTGCCACGGGCCGCCATGGTCGCGGCAAAGATAGTAAAGACCGTCAAACTTCGTTTCCGCAGCCACTTCCTTAATGGCCTTGGCGAAGGTCTCCTGATTCCAGTTGCAGACGTAGCCGCCGCCAAGTTCATCGGCATCTACCTGATTACGGCTGGCAATGAACATCAAGGGGAAATCCTTTTCCTTTGCCAAAAGCATACTGGCCTTAATCAAAGTTTTCGACATCGGGCCGATTCCCACCATGGTAGCCTTTTCCCGGCCTTCCATCTTCAACATCTTTTGGACAGCTTCCTGTAAGGTAATCTTGCTCATTTAAAATGCGCTCCTTTTCACTAAAAGATATTTTATGAATCGGATTGCGCACACTGTTTATATATGTTATATTTTTCTTATAGTGTTTATTGCGTGGCGCAATCCATTTTGTCATTGTGTCTATGCAAGTTCTTTTCCGGGGTTTCCCCGGATTTTTTTATTTTTCGTTATCCTGCTTGATGTCCGGGCGCAGGATATGGAGACAGCCAGCCGTCACTGCCGTACCGATAAGCATATCAATGGCATACCAGAGAGGTGCCTGACTGACAGCCGGCAATACAATCAACCCACCATGCGGAACCATACATTCCACACCATGAATCATGCCCAAACCAGCGCCTACCGCACTGCCGATGATGATAGAGGGCAATACCGTCTTAAGGCTCTTTACGGCGAAGGGAATTGCACCTTCGGTGATGCCGATAAGTCCCATGAACGCAGCCGACACGCCCATATTACGGTCAGCAGCTTCCCATTTCTTCTTGGAGATAAACGTTGATAAAGCCAGTCCCAAAGGAGGAATTGCCACAGCAATTCGGTATGCTCCATTAGGACCATAAATGCCTTCGGCCATAAGTGCCAGAGTAAAACCGGTTGCTGTCTTGTTGATAGGGCCGCCCATATCGAAAGCTGCCATAGCGCCAACGATGATACCAATGAGCAGCGCACTGCCGCCCTGCAAACCAGAAAGCGCGTTAATCAGCCAGCCCATAAACATACCAATCGGCGTTACCAACAGATAGATATAAACCATGGATACGGCAAACGTGGCAACGATAGGGATAATCAGAATTGGCATTATAGCCATAAGGGTTTGGTTTACCTTCCACTTTTTAATCCAACGGGCTACATAACCGCTGAGAATACCTAACAGCATAGCTCCCAAAAAGCCTGTCTGTACATGATTTTCGCCGATAGGAATGCTGGCCAGATATCCTGTCACAAATCCAGGCGTAAGACCGGGCTTACCGGCCAGTGAATATGCAATGTAACCAGACAATACAGGAATCATCATGGCAAAGCCTGCCATACCAATATCGCCAAGATTTTTCAAAAACGGGTTTGTGACTACCATGCCTTCCCCGGCTTTAGCATCACCACTGGCAAGCGATAATGCCAAAAAGATACCGCCTACTACCACCACGGGCATCATGTAGGAAACGCCTGTGTTGAAAGCCTTCAACAAATCTGCACCTACTGTTTTCATCGTATCAGATGCCATAATATTACTCCTTTCTTTCCCGAAAAATCATTTCACCAGAGCAACCGCCTTATCAATGGCAGCAGCTGGGTCACGAATAACTTCCGCAGGATTCATCGTCAGTACCAGCCCCTGCTCCTGTTTTTCCTCAAACCTTTCCTCGCCTTCAATGCCGATGGCTACTGCCAAAATCACTACATCGGCATCATTTACCTCATCCTCTTCCAGCTCATTTTCAATCCCCATACCTCCCTGAGTCTCAACCTTGCAGTCAATTCCTCTTTTTTTGCATTCCTGCTCAATAGCCTCCTGTGCCATGTAGGTATGTGCCACACCGGTAATACATGCTGCTACGCCCACGATTTTCATGATAATCCATCCTTTCCTTTGCTCTCCAAAAATCTCTTACTCTTTAATACCCTGGTCTATTTCATTCAACATATTGTATGCCTCTGTACTGTTTTGACAGGCAAACAATTTATCGCGAAACTCATCATTTATCAGTTTTTTGCTTACCGCTGCAATTGCCCGTAAATGCAGTGTATCCGCTTTGCTCTGCGGTACGCCTATGAGAAAAACTCCTTTTATTTCATCTGTAGAATTTTCATCCCACAAAAAAGGTTTTTCAGCACTGGCAAAAGCCATAAATGCTTCTTTAACCGCGTCGGTCTTTCCATGGGGAATGGCTATGCCATGCCCGATTGATGTCGATATCTCCTCCTCCCGCCGATATACGGCCCTGATAAATTCTTCCCTGTCTGCCAGTAAGCCTTCCTTATCA
>JAGAYB010000256.1 GCA_017940705.1 Selenomonas sp.
CATAGCTCCGATGATAACGGCGGTACTATTCATATTGAGACCGATGGAAGCAATGAAAATGGCGAGTATCAATATGCACATATTCGTGCCTTTGAGTGTACCGCCGCTGTAAATGCGTTCGGCGATTTCCTTCAGGGGGGCACGGTCTTTTTCCAGATTGAAAATATCGCCTAAGATGGCGCGGAGCGTATCCATGGCAATCCTCCTTTGCAAGCGTGGTGACATGACTCATATTCCTGTTTCCTTATTTCGCTCACCAGACATTATTTACCTGCTTGCAAAAACAAGGAGAAATAATACTAATCAAAATTAAATTGTACTCAAAATTGCTGTGTATAGGGAAACATGGTATAATTTTATGAAGAGTAATAAGGGCGTGAAACCAACATGCTCTGGTTTATCCTGAGGAGGCCTGTTATGAATTTTTTTCGTTTTAGCAAAGAAGCCCTTTCATTTGCAGGCTTTTGCCAAGGAAAATTTGTCACTGGAAGGTTCGCCGCTGAAAAAAGAAGAAAAAAGTAAATAAACTAAAAAACGGGGCTGCAAAAAGCTCCGTTTTTTGTTTTAGGCGGTTTGACCGTGATATTCTACCGTGCGTATTTCCTTTATTTTATTCTGTTCGTTTACCATGACGACTTTAGGTTTATGGGCGCGGCCTTCTTCCTCGGTGAACAGGGCATAGGCCATGATGATGACTATATCGCCCGGCTGGGCAAGTCTGGCGGCTGCGCCGTTGAGACAGATGACGCCGGAGCCGCGGGGCCCGGGGATGGTGTAGGTTTCAAGGCGTGCGCCGTTGTTGTTGTCCACCACCTGTACCCGTTCATTGGGCAGAATGCCGGCTTTTTCCATGAGTTCTTCATCGATAGTGATGCTGCCCATGTAGGCCAGGTTGGCCTCGGTAACAGTGGCGCAGTGGATTTTTCCTTTGAGCATATTTAGGAGCATTGTTGGTGTGTCCTTTCTTACTAGTAACTCAGGCTGTGAGTATTACGTTATCAATCAGGCGCGTCTTGCCGATTTTTACGGCAATGGCCAGCAGCGTGTCTTCGCTGACTTTGGTCAGCGGTTTGAGGGACGGATAGGCGTAGGCTTTTACATAGTCAATGCTGGCCATAGGTTCTTTATTCAGTTCACATTTGACGATGTTTTCCAGGGCCGCTATATCTTTTTCCCCTTGCGTATAGGCGGCTTTAGCCTGCTGCAGGCTCCGGGAGAGGACGAGAGCAGCAGTTTTTTCTTCAGCGGACAGGTAGCTGTTGCGTGAGCTGCGGGCGAGGCCGCTTTCTTCCCGGGCAATGGGTACCATGTTGATGTGTACGTTGATGTTTAGGTCGTCGACAAAGCGGCGGATAACCGTTACCTGCTGGGCGTCTTTTTGGCCAAAGAAGGCCTCGTCAGCGCACGCCAGATTGATGAGTTTTGTTACGACCGTAGCAACGCCGCGGAAATGGCCGGGGCGCTGGGCACCGCAGAGTTTGTGCGTGATATCCCCATCTACGTTGACAAAGGTGCAGTAGCCTTCCGGGTACATCTCAGCCGGTTCCGGATGGAACACGGCATCAATATTGACACTTTCTAATTTTGCGCAGTCAGCATCAAACTGTCGGGGATAGGCATCGTAGTCTTCATTGGGGCCAAACTGAGTGGGATTGACAAAGACGGAGGCAATGACGATATCGCATTTTTCCCGGGCCGCACGCATCAGCGTCAGATGGCCTTCATGCAGGGCACCCATGGTGGGCACGAGTCCGATGGTCTTGCCCTGTGCTTTTGCCTGAGCGGCATATTTCTTTATTTCGGCAATGGTGGTTAAAATTTCCATGATGTCCTCCTTTATTCGATGCAGGGGTTCATTTCCTGTTCCTTTTCGTCACGGCGCACGCAGAAGTTAGCCACGAGGGAGCCGGAGACATTGTGCCAGACGCTGAAGATAGCGCCGGGCAGGGCGGCGGCAGGGTTGAAATACATGACGGCTAAGCTTGCGGCCATGCCGGAATTCTGCATGCCGACTTCAATGGCCACTGTCCGCGCCTTGCGGCTGTCCAGCTGCAGGAGTCTGGCGGCCATAAAGCCCAGCGCCAGACCAAAGGCATTGTGCAAAATGACGATGACGGCCATGGTCAGTCCCACGGCGGCCAGTTTGCTGGCTGAAAGTGCTACGACACAGCCCACTAACAGGACAATGCAGACAACCGATACCAAAGGCATGGCCGGCATGATTTTCTGTGCCGTGTCCTCCATAAAGTGATGTACCAGCAGGCCGAGGATTACCGGAGCCAGTACCATCTGGGCAATGGAAATCATCATGGCAGTGAAGGAAATGTCAATCCACGCACCGGCGAGGAAATAAGTCAGAGCAGGGGTTACAATGGGGGCGAGCAGCGTGGTGGTCATGGTCATGGACACGGAGAGCGCCACATCACCCTTGGCCAGATAGGCAATGACGTTGGAAGCCGTACCGCCGGGACAGGTGCCCACGAGGATAACGCCGATAGCCAGCTCCGGCGGCAGGGCAAAGGCATTGACCAGTCCTAAAGCCACCAATGGCATGATGATGAACTGGGCACCGACACCGATAGCCACTTCTTTGGGGTGCTGTAATACCCGCTTAAAGTCCGCGACTTTCAGCGTCATGCCCATACCGAACATGACAATGCCCAGCATCCACGACACATAAGGGCCGACCCATGTCAGCGTTTCCGGGCGCCATGCTCCCAGAATGCCGATAGCGACGACGAGCAGAGCCAGATTGTCTACGATTTTTTGGCTGATTTTTTGCACAAAAAAACCTCCTTAAAAAGATGAAAAAGTATTTTTGGCAAAAGAAAAAGCGTATCTTTCAGCAGACAGCCAAAAGATACGCACCTTTACTGATTACGAGCAGGGCACCATAAAAAGCCGCAGAATATCCGTAACTGCCGTCTTGGTTCAGTTGAATCCAAGCGGACACAGGATTTGCGCTAACGATTAGTCCCATTCATAAAAGTATGACTCACAGCAATGATGTCATCTTTTGCCATGAGCCATATTTTACCACTTATATGTTGATTGGTAAATAGAACTTATTTCTTTTTCCCCTTCTGGAATTCGTCCAGAATCATACGTTTGGCGATTTTGCCTGTAGAGGTACGGGGGAGTTTTTCCATGAGGTGGAATTCCCGGGGGATTTTGTAGAGAGCCAGATTGGCCTGCAGGAACTTTTTGAGCTCCCGGACGTTGATATCTTTGCCGTCATGGGTGCTGTAGAAGCAGGCGCCGGCCTGTCCGCGCAGTTTGTCCTCAATGCCGATGACCGCGGCTTCAAAGATGCCGGGGAACTGGTAGACAAGCTCCTCAACTTCGCGTGGGTAGATGTTTTCACCCATGCTGATAATCATGTCCTTAATGCGGTCGACGATGTAGATGTAGCCCTCTTCGTCAGCTCTGGCCACGTCG
>JAGAYB010000257.1 GCA_017940705.1 Selenomonas sp.
CTGCATGCCCGTCTCATGAGTCAGGCCATGCGCAAGCTGACGGGTGTCATCAACAAGTCCCAGACAGTAGCCATTTTCATCAACCAGATTCGTGAAAAGGTCGGCGTGACCTATGGCAACCCGGAAGTTACCACCGGCGGCCGGGCCTTGAAGTTCTACTCTTCGGTGCGTATGGAAGTCCGCAAGGGTGAAAAGATTACGCAGGGCGCAGACCTCGTAGGCAACCGCACCAAGGTAAAAATTGTCAAGAATAAAATCGCGCCGCCTTTCAAAACCGCCGAATTCGATATCATGTTCGGTGAAGGCGTATCCCGGCTGGGGACGCTTATTGATATCGGTGTATCTCTCGACATCGTGGAAAAGAGCGGCTCATGGTTCTCCTATGAGGGCACGCGCTTAGGTCAGGGCAAGGAAAAGGCCAAGCAGGTGCTGGAAGAACAGCCGCAGCTGGCTGAGGAAATTGAAGCCAAGGTAAGAGCCAAACTGATGAACGACAGTGAAGCCGCTGCCAAGGCCGTACCGGCAGACGATGAGGCGGCTGAGGCTATCGACAGTGATGAAGTCTAAGCGTCCCTTAAAGCCGGCTTTAGTCTATGCTGTGGACTTGCTGGCCCGACAGGATTACAGCGAAAACCGCCTGCGCGAAAAGCTGGCTGCCAAGGGCTATGAGGAAGACGAAACGGAGGCAGCCATCCAGCGCCTGCAGGAAAAGCATTACCTCAATGATGAGGAATCCTGCGCCCGCAGGTTTCGCTACCTGTATACGGAAAGCAGTTACTCCGTGCGGCAGATTTGCGTCAAGCTCATGGAGCGCGGCTATAACTCCCCACTGGTGAAAAGCTGCATACCAGAGGACAGGGAAGAGGTGAGCCAGCGCGAGTACACCGCCGCCCTGCGTGTGCTTGAAAGCAAATACCGGCGCAGTCAGGACAAGCAAAAACTCCTGGCCGCCATGTTCCGCCGCGGCTTTCCCAGCAGCTCAGTTTATCAGGCCGTAAATGATTTCCTGACGGATGACGAAGAAGAATAATAACAAAAAGCCCTCACCTGGGATGTTTTCCTGCGTTTAGACGCCGGGAAAGCCATCTTAGGTGAGGGCTTTTGCTGTATTAGTAATGGCTGATATAATAGGCTAATTGTGCATCATAGGACAAAGCCTCTGAGGGACGGTCCGTTTCTCTTAAAAGGTATACCGATTCGTAGGGTTTTAGTTTTAATCTGTCAATGACGCCAAATGATTTTGTCTGATGGTCAGCAAATATAAGGTAAACATCCGTTATGTCTGCTGTATGAATATCATCCGATTCATAGACTTTAGCGAAAGCTATTTTATTATTGCCCCAGCTGCCTTGGTGAATGGACTTGGCAATCTGTCCGGCGACGTAATACGTTCTGTCAAGGGAGGAGACTTTATTTGTACCCTGCAATGTGCCGGTGCCGAAGAATGGCTTGCCGTCCAGATAGAACTTCTGATTTTGGAAGGTCACGCGACCAAAAGAGTAATCGCTAATCTGCTGCTCCAGCCGGCGGATTCTTTCGGCGGTGTCGGGGTGGGGATTATACTCGGACATGTTGATAGTTTCCACGCCGGAAAACTTTACCTGGTCTTCGTTGAGTTTCAGGCGGTACAGGAAGGAGACAAGACTGCCTGTAGAAAACATCAGGGAATTATTGAGGAACTCTACGGCCTGTTTATCTGCTAGATACTCACTGGCTACCGAGAATCTGGCATTAGCCGCGGTTTTATTGTAGGCAATATCCGTCATAATGGCTAAAATGTTATCAGCAGAGGGCTGTTGGTAATTTTTGCCCAACAGCTGCTGCAAGCCGGCGTCACCGTATAACGTGTCTATCTTGCGCTGAAAATCGCGGTTGTACCAGTGTGCACATTCATGGGCGAGGACAGCACCGAGCATTGCCCGTTGATAAACGTTTTCCTCGTTCGCGGTGCCGCGGTTACGCAGTTCAATATTACCGCTGGGCGGAATAGTTAGGGCAAAGTTAATCATTTGCGTGGTAATGTAAATCTGGCCGGCAGGCAGGGTAGTAGCGTCAATACCTGCTGCGGCAGATTCTTTGACGGGGGAAAGATAACGGCTGTGTCTGCCGTCATTGAAATTCAGCAGGTCAGGATTGTATTTGACCAACTCTGCCTGAATGCCCTGCAGAAAAGGGTTATCCCAGGCATGATAGGAGCTTTCATGCTCGTCATTGAGGATGGCGCCATAGAAATGCTCGGCAGAATCGCTAATAGTGTAGGCGGCAGCTATATTAGCCGAAAACAGGGTGACGGCTAAGCAAAAGGCGGCAATAAAATTACGTACACGAACCATAAAGCACCTCCTGGTCAGATATCAAAGCCGGCAGAAGACAGCAGAGACTGAAGATAAAGATAAAGTTTTTCGGATTCTGCCTGATTATAATAAGTATCGTTCTCGTCAAGGATAAACCAGTCAATGATTTTCCATCTTTTATTATTGAGCTTGGCAACCAGCACATTTATATCAAGATTGGTGTTTGGGAGGTCATGGAAATATTCATTGGCATTAACTATGTACAGATGGTCTTTATCCCAGATATTATACTTGATGGCCCAGGCTACCTGCCCCATAACATACGCAGCTCTGTCCTCAGCTGAGCGGAGGACGCGTTTGTTTGTGCCCGACGCGGCAGGCTCGATGCTGTACTGTACAGGGACGGCAATTTTCCACTCTTTATGATTATTATCGCGAATATAAAAAACATTGCTGTTTCTATTGGAAGGATTCCTAAAATAAACCCGATTATCGGCACGGTTTTTTATAAATCGGTAAGTATTGTCCCAACGGATGGCGTTAGAGGGATGCTCGGTGGAATCATCGTTATTCCAGCCCTGCTCACAAGCTGTCAGGCGCATGGCAATAAGGTCGCCGCCCACACTGAAGTGGGGCACATCTTCCAACAATCTTATGCCAAAAGCATCAGCTCTTTCTTCCATGGCAATAGCATCCCGGTCAGCTGTGGCCTGGCTTTGCTGCAGCCTGCGCTCACTCACAGCGTCACCGTAATACCAATGGCCGCATTCATGGGCGTAGTCGGAGGCAAGCGCACTCAGGGCGTAAATGTTGTAATCTTTTATAGGTATGCCCCTTTGCCCATAATACGGGGCAGAA
The DNA here is from genome assembly GCA_017940705.1 of Selenomonas sp. The sequence continues at coordinate 3,153 of JAGAYB010000257.1, forward strand.
ATCTCTTCGATACGCCCCCGGGTTACGGAAATGTATCCGCCGCCATGATGGGTGGCGGCACTGTCACTGTCATCATATGTACCAACCGGCTCGGTGTAACATTGTCTTAAGCCGTCGTCATATTTGCCTTTGGCTTTAAATATTTTACGGGGATTGTAGGCTAGGAGCGGTTTTTGGATTTTTTCTTCCAGCCAGGTATTTCTTATCAGGTTATATTGTTGGATTTCTTTAGGGAAATTGTCAATTTCTATCCTGGAAACAGGTGTATGATATGTATTTCCGACTGGGGTATAAGAGTTGCCCCAGGCAAATGACGGACAGGAGGCAGAGAACAAGGTAAAAGCAGCCACCCCTGTGGCAAAGGTAAGTTTTAGTCCCTTAGCAAACATAAAAACACTCCCTTTTTTCACTTACATCTGTATAGCCCACATTATACAGCAGGGAGGTAGGAGGAGCAATAATTATATTACGTTTATTTACCAAGAAAGACCGGCAAAATTGCCGGTCTTTTTTGTGTGTAGATATTAAGCGGTATGACCATGTGCACAACTGGTGAATGGAAAGCCCAGATGAATGAGAAAAAAATGTTTCAATACCGCAAGCGGTATGACCATGTGCACAACCGAGTGGCCGAAAACAACGACGCAAACCCTTATGATGTTTCAATACCGCAAGCGGTATGACCCTGTGCACAACAACAGAAGTATTAGGAGATTATCCTCCAACTAAGTTTCAATACCGCAAGCGGTATGACCATGTGCACAACTCTGCCCATTTTTGCCCTAGTCCCCATGCGGTCTCATGAGGGCTGTTTTTGAAACCTCTGCCCAAATAACAGGATTTTAGCCTGCTAAAGGAACTTTTGGGGGGCAAAAACGGTCAAAAACAAGCTATTAATCCAATAAATACAAGGAGCTTTTAATGAGCTAAAGTTTTTTGAAACCTTGGCCCTTTTTCCTTGTTTTTGAATCCTTTAAGTAACTAAAGAATAGCATAAGTATAAATATTTGTCAAATAGAGCCAGATAAAAAGATAATAAAAAAAATAAAAAAGCCGTATTTTTTTAGGAAAAAATTTTGCAATATGTCATAATAGAGATATAGAGTGGGTTATCTAAGGATAGAGAAGGAGGCTCATATAACTATGCCGCTACTGTACGAACTGATAAATTTGCAGGTGCCGGTAGTGTTTGTTGATTGGATAGGATTCTTCCATACGAACAACGGACGCAAGGACAGTTTGGTATGAACCATTCCGTCAGACGATTATTGACCGCTTTGTTTTGAAACTGCTTAACTATGGAACATTCAAGCCGACGGATTTTGAGGAGGATAAGGAAAACGGCTGCCGTCTGGTGGCAGCCGGGCGTAAGCAGTGGATTGAACATTACGAGGCGTATATGGAAAAAGAAGTCAGTGCTTATGAGGGATTGACACCTCGGACATGGATACGCAGTCAGATTCAGAATTTTGCCAAGGAAGTGTTTAGCAAGGGAGAGGAGATGGCTGATGATGAAATATCTAATAGGGTATGATATTCAAAGCAATCGCGTGCGCAGTAAGGTGGCAAAATATTTGGAAGGAAAAGGCCTGAGAATCCAGTATAGTGTGTTCCTGGTTGATGGTGATGAAAAGCTGGCACGTGAAATACGTATAAAACTGCAGGAGTTGACTGCCGATGAGGAGGAAAAGGGCTTATTTATGGCACCTTTATGTAATGCCTGTGCCAGCGTATCTGGAAAGAAGGACGGATGAAGGAAGAAAAGGAAATTTGTATTGTGGCATAGAGACATAAATAAGAAGAGGGTTCCTACTGGATAAGTAGGAACCCTCTTCTTATTATAGGACGTACCAATACCGCAAGCGGTATGACCATGTGCACAACTAATACCGCAATCATCTATGGTGTGGATTATGAGTTTCAATACCGCAAGCGGTATGACCATGTGCACAACGTAGAAAATATAATCATGCAGATAATCCCAAAGTAGTCTCAATACCGCAAGCGGTATGACCATGTGCACAACACTGCCCATTTTTGCCCCAGTCCCCATGCGGTCTCATGAGGGCTGTTTTGGAATCCTTTAAGTAACTAAAGAATAGCATAAGTAAAAATATTTGTCAAATAAAATCGACAGTTGTCTGCCCGAAACCCTGTGTAGTCAGGCGGCCTACGCCGGCATAGCAGGCAAAATGGGCAAGGCGCAGCAGAGGTGTGCGCTGCTCGGGCTTTAATTGCTGCAGGGCAAAGCGAAAATCGCCGGTAAAGGCCAGCATGCCACGGTCCTTGGCAAAATAAACCTTGGCGGTTTTTCCCTGCCAATCCCGGGGAAGAATCTGTTCAGCAAGAATACGGAGTTCTTCCTTATTGATTACCGGTGTCATTCCTACAGAGTTCCATTTATCAGCCAGCGAGGCAAAAATCAGTGCTGGCTGAGGTATAGGATAGTCATATTTGTCTTTGCGGAACGATACAGGGGTATGAAAATGAAACTGAATTTCGCGGACTTTTTCTGGGGCATTAAGCCATGGCAGCAGATTTTGCCCCGGAGTGTCTGCGGATACGGATACGACAGTTACAGCCAGAGCACCGATGTTGAAGGAGTCAGATGCTTGTATCGTGCTGACGGCCGCATAGACCTCAGGTGTCAGTGCATTTATCCGCCAGGAAAACTGTTCGCCAGTTACAAATTGCCAACGGCCATGCTGCTTACGTTTCTTTCGCGGACTGGTCAGCAGGGAGATGGAGAATGGTTTTGCCTGCATGTTGTCATGGATAGCAGCTGACAGCTGCGGTGAGCAGGCTTGTAGTAATTGGAAAAAGGCGGCATGCAGCAGGCGTCCCGGAAATTCCGGCAGGGACGCCGTATTGACAGCCTGCAGGTGCAGGATTATGGATTTAGGCATAAGAAACGCTCCTTTTCTGTTTGGCTAGGTGCAGACTAACATGTTCAGAGAGTTTTGTCAAATTAACGTGCAGGCAGGAAAAGGCCGTTGTTTATAGAATATATAGCAATAGTTGTGTGAGGAAAATTTTTGC
>JAGAYB010000258.1 GCA_017940705.1 Selenomonas sp.
ATGACCTGGCCGGGCATGGAGCCTTCGGCGTTGAAAACCAAAGTGCAGTGGCCTTCCTCTTTGAGATTGGCGTTGACATCGTCACCGACTTTTTCTACGGTGTACTTGATGCCGCCCATGAGCAGTTTGTCACCCTTTTTGATATCCTCGGTTAATTCTCCGGGGGTGTGCTGGATAACCATGTCGGAGAGATTGGGGCGGATGCCTTCATCCAAGAGAATGACGCTGTTGTTATTGCTGAGAAAGGTTTTTGCCAGATTGCCGATGGCTGTGATGGCTATGTCGTACTTGATGTCCATGTTGTTCATTCCTCCTAATACACATTACCTTCATCCTGCTTACAGTAGATACGAATTATAAGTCTTACCATCCATTATATCATAATTTATAATAAAAAGCGCAGACATTTGTCTTGTTTGGTAATTTTTTTTCTGATTGCGCGCAATCAAGCCGGTCTATGTTATAATTTGAATGATAATAACGAAGAAAGGCAGAGTTTGACAGTTATGGACAGACGGGAAAGGCTCATGGGCTGGCTGATGGGAGGCTTGATGCTTTTCATGCTGGCCTTGGTGGGATGGCAGGTCATGCAGGGAGATTTTTCGCTGCGGCAGACGGAACACCGGCGCAAATTGGGGGCGGTGTATATGACCTTAAACAACCCTTTTTATGAAATTGTAGATGAGGAAATACGCATGACGGTGGAAAGTCATGGAGATGTGCTTATCAGCCGTGACCCGGTGCTGTCAGTGGAGCGGCAGGAAGAGGTGGTCAGGGAGCTGATTGCTGAGGGGGTGGAGGTCATTTTCCTCAATCCTGTTGACTGGCAGCGGATAGAACCGGCGCTAAAGGCAGCTTATGATGCCCATGTGCCCGTTATCGCCGTGGATACGAATGTGCAGGATGACCGCTATGTGGCAGCCACTATCGTGTCGGATAATTATATGGCAGGCAGGCAGTGTGCCGAGCATTTAAAGGCTAATGCCTCAGGCGGCAAAATCGCGTTGCTGAAACATACGGAGACACGCTCATCGGTGGACAGGATTCAGGGATTTATTGATGGGCTGGCCGACCGTCCGGAATTTCAGGTGGTGGCCGAAGCTGAGTGCCGTGGACAGCTGGAACAGGCTATGCCGGCCATGCAGGAAATGCTGGCCGCGCATCCTGATATAGATGTGGTGATGGCGCTGAATGACCCGGCGGCCATGGGGGCACTAGCGGCATTGCAGGCCGCTGGCAAACTGGACAAGGTGATGGTTTACGGCGTGGACGGCGTGCCGGAGACCAAGGAAATGATTGCGCAGGGGCACATGATGGCTACAGCCGGGCAGTCGCCGCGGCAGATAGGCAGACAGGCGGCGGAAAGCGCCTATAAGCTGCTGTCGGGGCAGGAACTGTCCAAACTGACCATGCTGCCGACAAAACTGCTCACCCGGGAAAACGTCTGGCAGAACACGGAGGGATGGGACTGATGGAAGCAGCCGTAAAGTCTGAGGGCAAAAGCCGCCTGCTGCGGATACACAGTCTGCTGGTCTGGTATAATGGTCTGGTAGTGCTGCTGATGGCCGGTTTTATGAGCATCACGCAGGAAAAAATCATTGCGTCGATGTCGGCCCGTTCCTTTTTGGCGACAATCCCTATCGTGCCCCTGCCGCCAGTGACGGGCTTTTTTTTGGCTGTCGGCTCTTATGCCCTGCTCGCGGTGCTGGGTGAGCTTTGCCGGCACCGCACCTTGTCTACGCAGAATCTCTATCTCGTTATCATTGCCGAAATTGTCATCTGCCTCATGCTGATGCACAGTCTGAATCTTGGCTATGACGGTGTGGTGCTTGTAGTCGTGGCAGATTTGATGTCGCGCTATCAGGGCAAGAATCAGGGCTGGCTGCTGCTCATAACCATGCTGGGTCTTTACTTTATGGCCAGTTACAATCTGGCTATCTTTCAAAGTCATGTGGCTCCCTTTGATGCTTATGCAGCCTATTACCGCTCCGATGTGCAGGCGGTGCTGTGGGCTATTAAGAACGGGCTGTCATCGCTCAATATCATCATTTTTGTTTTCTACATGGTACTGTTGGTGCAGGACAAGCACGATGAAAAGGAACGTATTGCCAGCCTGAACAAGCAGCTGGGAGAAGCCAATACCAGATTGCGTGCCTATGCGCTGGAGGCGGAGCATACCGCTGAAACAAGGGAGCGCAATCGTCTGGCACGAGAGATTCATGACACTTTGGGACACGCGCTGTCCGGCATCGCTACGGGGCTTGACGCCTGTATCGTACTGGTGGATGCAGCCCCGGAGGCAGCCAAGGCGCAGCTGGCCAAAATTCGGGAGACGGCCCGGCGTGGTATTGTCGATGTACGGCGCTCGGTGAAGAAACTGCGTCCTGACGATTTGGAAAAACTGCCGCTGCGGCAGGCGGTGGAAAAACTCATCTTTGAGTACAGTGCTTCCTCGGGGATGAAGACCCGGCTGGTGGTGCTGGGTTGGCCTCAGGACTTGCGTCCCGATGTGGAGGAAGTCATTTACCGCATTGTGCAGGAGGGCATAACCAATGCCAACCGTCACGGTCAGGCTACGGAGGTCGTTATTACCGTCGGGGTGGAACCGGGACGGCTGTACATCATCATGGCTGACAACGGCAAGGGCTGTGCTGCGCCTAAGGACGGTTTTGGCCTGCGTCACATGCGTGAGCGGCTGGAACTTCTGCATGGACGGCTGCGCTATTGGAATGACAACGGCTTTACTCTGGAGGCTGTCATACCTTTGGGCAAAGCCGGAGAACAGGAAGAAAAACAAGGGGATGAACATATATGATTAAGGTCATCATTGCAGACGATCAGGAGCTTATTCGTGACAGTCTGAAAATCGTACTGGACCAGAACGAGGACATAGAAGTGTCGGGACTGGCAGAAAACGGCGTCCAGTTGATGGATATGCTGGTGGATTCTCAGCCGGATGTCATTCTGATGGATGTACGCATGCCGGAGCTGGACGGTGTACAGGCGACACGGGAGGTAAAACGCCTGTATCCGGCGGTGAAAATCATCATTTTAACGACATTTGATGATGATGAATACGTGTTTAACGCCTTGAAATACGGAGCCAGCGGCTACCTGCTCAAGGGTGTGTCCGTGCCGGAACTCACGGGGGCTATACGCACGGTGGTTTCCGGCGGTGCCATGATTAACCCCGGCATTGTGGCCAAGGTGGTAAAATTCTTCAGCCAGATGGCTCAGGGCAGCGGCGCTGTGGATACGGCTTCGGAAGCGGAGAGTCTCAGCCGCACGGAGCGCAATATCGCTCATTTGGTCGGCCACGGCCTGTCCAATAAGGAAATTGCCGACAAGCTGAGCCTGTCAGAGGGCACGGTGCGCAATGGCCTGTCCAGTGCCTTATCCAAACTGGGGCTGAGGGACAGGACGCAGCTGGCTATTTGGGCTGTACAGACCGGACTGGCTGCTGCTGAGGTGGACGTATAATGAAGCGCCTTATTGCCATATATATGGCTGTTTTGCTGGTTTTTACCATTTTTTTGAGCTGGTATTTTACCCGTCCCAAGGTATTGCATGTGGGCCTCTTTGCCGGCAGCAACTGGGATGTACCTGAAGCTGATTCCTATGCCATACTGGAAGCGGCCATTGCCCGCTTTGAGCAGGAACATCCCGGCGTGAAGGTAAAATATGACGGCGGTGTACGCAAGGATGATTACTCGGAGTGGTTGGCGGAGCAGTTTTTAAAGGGCACAGAGCCGGATGTATTCGTAGTGCCGGGGGCTGATTTCGACCTGTATGCTGCCAGTGGGGCACTGTCGCCTTTGGTACGCTTCGCCAGCGTTGATGCCGATTTTGACGAGTCAGTCTATTATAAAGCGGCGTTTGACTATGGCAAGTGGCAGGGAAGCAGTTACGCCCTGCCGCTCGGGGCTGTGCCGACTTTAATGTTTGTCAATAAGAGCCTGCTGGCCCGTGAGGGTATTGCGATTCCGCAAAACAACTGGACATGGCACGACTTCCTGCAGATTTGCCGGGCGGTCACCAGAGATACAGATGGTGATGGCCGTATAGACCAATTCGGCGTGTACGACTACACTTGGCGCAGCGCTGCCCTGACCAATGGCATAAAAATCTTTTCGGCAGATGGGCGGACTGCCAATTTTGCAGATAAGAGGATGGAAGAAGTTCTGCATTTCATGCAGGATTTGCACGCGGTAAATCAGGAGCAGGAGGTCAGGGCCAAGGATTTTGATATGGGGAAGGTGGCATTCCGGCCATTTACCTTTGCTGAATACCGCACCTATAAGCCCTATCCATGGCGCATAAAAAAATACAGTTCCTTTGAATGGGACTGTATCAAACTGCCGGCCGGCCCGTCGGGGCGCAATTC
>JAGAYB010000259.1 GCA_017940705.1 Selenomonas sp.
ATAACGGTGAAGACCGTACCCAGTGGCACGCCTGGTTCAATGCGGTAAACGGCATGCGGGAAAACATTCCCTTTATCCCCCTGATGGGCAATCACGAAACCTACAATAAAGACTGGAAAGTACGCCTCCCCGAAGCCTACCTTAACTACTTCAACACGCCCAAAAACAACAGCCATGACTTTGAACGCTACTATTATTCCTTTGACTATGGCGATGTCCACTTCATCGTCCTCAACAGTCAGTGGGATGAAATAAATGACTTCAAGCAGGGACTTATGGAAGAGCAAATACCATGGCTTCGGGAGGACGTGCAAAAATCCAAGGCCAAATGGAAAATCCTGCTGGTTCATAAAGATGTGCTGCAGTACCGCATCCACGGCCGCCCGGAACGCAAGGAAGGACTTTCCGATTTGGGACAGACCTTTATGCCCATCTGTGATGAGCTGGGCATTGACATCGTTTTTACTGCTCACCTGCATACCTACCGCAACCGCGGCCACCTCTATAATCTGACCCCCAGCGACAAGGGGCCGCTCTACATTCTCACCGGCGTGGCCGGCAATGTCCGTTATCCCGGGCTTTGGATTGACCACGCCTATGACAAAACCGTAGCCCCCCAGCCGGAAACCGACAATTACCTGACGCTGGAAGTCACCAGCGACAAGCTGACCGTAGCCTGCTTCCTGCCCGACGGGCAGGAAATTGACCGGGTCAGTGTCAGCAAATAAGCAAAAAAAATTTTTCCTGCAAATTTTTAAAATTACTATTGATTTTCATTCTCAGTTATGCTATATTATATTCAGGCTTTCGTTAAAGCTCTCCTAAAATATAATACACAGCAAAAAACCAGACGTACTGCTCATGCGTCTGGTTTTTTGTCGCTGTCTGTTTTCTTTTGACGGATTTATGCTATACTTACTTGTGGCGCATTGCTAAACTCCAAAAGGACTGATACAAAAATGTCACAGAAAAACATCTTACGCTATATTATCCTTGGCCTGCTGGCACAGCAGGATTTGGCCGGATATGATATAAAGAAACTCTTTGAGGGCGAACTCGGCGATTTTTGGTACTCCAACCACAGCCAGATATATCCCGAGCTGCGCAAAATGGAACAGGACGGCCTGATTGAGTTTCATACCGTACTGGTGGGCAAAAAACTGGAAAAGAAGGTCTACACCCTGACAGCTGCCGGTGAGGAAGCGGTCAGCGACTGGCTGCACGAGCCGCTAAAACCGCTGGTGCCTACCCGGGATGAATTCACCATGAAGCTCTATCTTATCAATGATAGGGAATCCCCATTGGTGCGCAAGCTCTTTCGGGAGGAAATCGCCCGTCACGAGGAAAAATGTCTCTATCTGGAAAAACGCTGGCAGCGGCTCTTCGCCAGCGAAGCCGAACAGAAAAAGCACTACGGCCACGCCTGCATTTTAAAGCACGCCATCGAGCGCGAACAGAACCGCCTGGCATGGTTAAAAGAAGAATACGCCAGCCTGCCGCAAGCATAAAAAGACGATGTGGAAAATGTTTTGACATTTTCACATCTTTTTTTATTGGCTATGGCGGTCTGCCGGTGCCAGAATCAGCAGTACCGGCAGATTCGAGGCTCCCGGCGGTGAGTATTCCAAAGCAAAATTGCGGTAGGGCTTATAATTGCCGATATGGGCGAGTTCAAAAGCCGCTGTCAGAATGACGTTTTTCCCCATATCGGGCACTAAATCCGCAAAAGTATCTGCGCCAAAATACAAGCGCCCTGCCGGAGTATGCACGACTTTGGCCGTCCTTCTGCCAGTCTCCACTCTTACCGCTCCGGCGTAAGGGCCGCCTAAAGGTGTCAGCAGCACCTTGACAGGCAGGCTGCCCATGGTGGGCAGTTCCAGACGGTACAGCACACCGTAGTTGCCATAATTCACCACCGGGGTGCCATCAGTAGCGTCTACACCCTGCTTATAGCGGTCATATTCATTATCCCCCAGAGGAATATAGACCAGCCCGTCCCTTGACGGGTTATAGGTGCGTCTGGCGCTGATGGTGCGGTTCATGCCCTTAAAGGTGCCACGCAGGGCAGCTTTATCTCTGGGTAAAACCCGGGCACGCTGTACAAAATCCAGCGGATTGCTGTGCTCCGGACAGAATACCACCGTCACCTTTATCCGTTCACCGGCAGAAAGGTCATACATTCCCGCAGCCAATTTTTGCGGCTCTAACAGCTCCGCCCCCATCAGGGGATTTAACAGATTCCTGCTGCCGGCCTCCAAGGGGATTTTCCCCACGGGCTGCGGTATGCGCATATAGCCGATTTGCGTGTTTTTCCCCACCCTGTAATAATTGCCGGACGGCTCCGGCATGGCAAAGCGGCTTACAATTACCTGCGTCCGCTGTGTCCCCATATTTTCCAGCACCACCGCTAGTTTCCCCGGCCTGCCGGTCACGTTGACATGATAATAAAAAATGCGGGCATCGCCTCTTATCACATCACTGTACAAGATGCCATATTCGCTTATGTATTCAGGACTGTCAGAAAGCAGCAGCACACCGCCGTAATCCCTGCTGTACACCGGCCAGGGCTTCATCAACCGGATATTTGCCACTGTCTGCGCGAACTTTTGCTCCTGCTCCTGTTTTTGTAAGTGCAAATGCCGGGCAGCGACCACGCCTGTAAGCGCCAGTCCCATAAAAAATGCCATGGCCAGCACGGCCAGAATTCGCTTGCTCATTGCCATGTATCCTCCTCTTTCCCTGTATTCTGCACCTGCTGAAAAACTCCTGCCATTACGCCTTTCATAGCAGGAAATTCCCCACTAATAGCCAATACATGAATTATGATGTGATAAAAGACAATTTTACGGAGGTAAAATCATGCAGGCATTTAACTTTAAAGTCCC
>JAGAYB010000037.1 GCA_017940705.1 Selenomonas sp.
TTCATCACTATCCCCTACCCGCACATAGGAACCCTTTATCCGCCCCATGCCACGATAATAGCAGGGACGCTCCGCAATATCTAAAGCCGGTATCTCCGCCACCACAAAAGATTTACCATCCAGCTCCGCTACGGTCAGCACTGGACGAACCACCGGTTCCATCTGCAAACATTGCGCATTGATTTGCTTTTGGATATCCTGCGCATCATATACACCTACCGGTTCATATCCCTTGCTTTCATCTATGCCAAAAAGAATGGTGCCTCCTCCATCCTGATTGGAAAAACTCGACAATGTATCATATAACCGCTTGGGACACCCCATATGGGCAGCTTTCAGTTCCAAAGATTGCGATTCATAACGCAATTTTTGAACAGACTTCACCATTTCTTGCAGTTCTTCTCTTGTCATTTTACATTTCCTCTTTATATTTCATCTTTGTTCTTTATGTTTCTCTTTATATTTTAGCTTATTATTTACACTTTCTCTTTATATTTCACATTTTACATTTTATATTTATATTTGTCAATTTTATATTTTTCCATTCATAAAAAGGCTTGACATGTCAAATTTTGACATGTCAAGCCCTATAATTATCGTTATTTTATTTTCCCATAGCCGCTACAGCTGCAAATGCTTTTTCTGCCGCTGCAATGGTTCTGTCTATATCCTCGTCCGTATGGGCACCGCTCATAAAGAGGGTTTCAAACTGGGACGGGGCAAGGTAGATGCCCTGTTCGAGCATGGCCTTGAACCAGACCTTGAATTTTTCCTGGTCGGCGTTGCAGGAATCCTCGTAATTCAATACATCTTTTTCACTGAAGAAGATACCGAACATGGAACCGGCCTGATGAGCCTGAATGGCCACGCCTGCGGCTTTGGCTTTTTCCTGCCAGCCGAGGAGCAGTTTCTTCGTTTTTAAGGTCAGTTCACGGCTGTAATCAGCCTTGCCTTCTTCCGGCTCGGCAGTAATAATCTGCAATGTCGCGAGGCCTGCCGTCATGGCCAGCGGATTACCGGAAAGCGTGCCAGCCTGATATACCGGGCCGGACGGTGACACCTGCGCCATGATATCCTTGCGGCCGCCATAAGCAGCTACAGGCAGGCCGCCGCCGATTATTTTGCCCAGGCAGGTCAAATCCGGCGTAATACCGTAGGCGGCCTGTGCGCCGCCCAGGGACGCGCGGAAACCGCACATAACCTCATCAAAAATCAACAGCGCACCGTGTTTTTCCGTAAGGTCACGGAGTTTTCTAAGGTAGCCCTGCTTCGGCAGAACCAGCCCCATGTTGCCAGCTACCGGCTCCACGATAACCGCAGCCACTTCGTCCCCGACTTCTTCCATCACTTTCGTAATGGCCTCTTCGTCATTATAGGGTACGGAAATCGTATCCTGTGCCGTGCCCTTCGTCACGCCCGGCGAACTCGGCACGCCGAAGGTGGCCATACCGGAACCGGCATTGACGAGCAGGCTGTCGCTGTGACCGTGGTAACAGCCGATAAATTTGACAATCTTTTCCCGGCCCGTATAACCACGCGCCAGACGCAAGGCACTCATAGTGGCCTCGGTACCGGAGTTGACCATGCGGATGGTTTCGATGGACGGATAAACCTCCATCACGATCTTGGCCAGTTCCGATTCAATGCAGGTCGGTGCGCCGTAGCTGGTGCCACGGGTTGCCGCCTCTTGCAGGGCTTTTACAACTTTCGGATGAGCATGTCCCACGACCATCGGCCCCCAGGAACCAACATAGTCAATGTATTCATTGCCGTCGATATCGTAAATCTTATCGCCTAAAGCATGGTCGATAAACGGCGGATTGCAGTCCACACTCTTATAGGAACGCACGGGGCTGTTGACACCGCCGGGCATAAGTTCTTTGGCCTCAGCAAAGGCAGCGGCGGATTTTGCAAGATTCAGCATCAGTTCTCCTCCTTCAGCCAACGGGCCACGTCCATAGCATGGTAAGTGATGATGATATCTGCCCCGGCACGTTTCATGGACAGCAGCGTTTCCATGACAATGCGTTTTTCGTCAATCCAGCCGTTTTTCGCAGCCGCCTTAACCATCGCATATTCGCCGCTGACGTTGTAAACAGCTACGGGGTGATGAATATGGTCACGCACCTGACGCACAATATCTAAATAAGCCAGTGCCGGTTTTACCATGATGATATCAGCACCTTCGGCAATATCGAGGTCCACTTCTTTGATAGCCTCGTGGGCATTAGCCGGGTCCATCTGATACTGACGGCGGTCACCGAAAGCCGGTGCACTGTCAGCGGCATCACGGAAAGGCCCATAATAGCCGGAGGCGTATTTGACTGCATAGCTCATAATGGAGACATTCTGGAATCCATTTTCATCCAAAGCCTCGCGGATAGCCGCCACACGGCCGTCCATCATATCAGACGGCGCGATGATATCCACACCGCACTGTGCCTGCGACACGGCCACCTTCTGCAAAAGTTTCAAGGTTTTGTCGTTGTCCACATAATGGCCTTCGAGATGGCCGCAGTGGCCGTGGTCAGTGTATTCGCACATGCAGACGTCACCGACAATCATGAGTTCCGGCACTTCAGCTTTGATGGCTTTAATAGCACGCTGTACAGGGCTTGTCATATCCCAGGCACTGCTGCCATCGGCGTCCTTGTATTCGGGAATACCGAAAACTTCCACTGACGGAATGCCCAGTTCCCAGCATTCCTTAGCCGTCTTGACGGCCTCATCCACAGACAGATGGAAACAGCCCGGCATTGAGGGAATTTCCTCGCGGACGCCCTCACCCGGCACGACAAA